>CAMWKC010000288.1 GCA_947174735.1 uncultured Porphyromonadaceae bacterium | reverse complement strand
GGCGGCTTATGACTACCTTTTGCGATACCAGTTCTTTGTCAACGGAATTCCAGTCTATATCAGACTTATTCCAGTCTTTATGCAGACGTTCGCCGAAGATTACAGTCAGGGCCTTGACTTCATTATCGTTGCAGACAGCTAATACGTGGTCGCCTTTTTCCAACCGTGCATCAGGGCCGGGAATACTTACCTGACCGGCTCGCCACAGACGCGATATGACAAACTTTGCACCCGACGAGCGGCGTATATCCTTTATGGTGAGACCGAATAGTGCCGGATTGGAAATTGCAAACTCCGCTACAAAGGTGTGATCGGCATCGTCGTGCGGATGAGGAAGCAGGTCAGCCGGTCGTGCCAGAACTTTGCGCAATATTACCAAAGCTATTATAACACCTACCACTCCGAGCGGATATGTTACCGCACAGCTGAGTGCCGCACCGTTGGCGTCGACTCCGAGCTGTTGAAGAGCCTGTTGTGCTGCTCCGAGGGCCGGGGTGTTAGTAGTAGCTCCGCACATGATACCGGCCATATCCGACATCGGCACACTGAAAGCGTAGCTCAGTGCTATGGTTAATGCCGCGCCTGCAAGTACCAGTCCAAGACCGATACTGTTGAGACGTATACCTCCCGAGCGGAACGAACTGAAGAAACCCGGTCCGACTTTAAGACCCAGTTCGTAGACGAAAAGCACAAGACCAAAATTCTCGGCATATATAAGCATCTGTTCGTCAATGGAAAAGCCGAGGTGACCGGCAAGAATTCCGGTGAAGAACACAAAGGTCACACCAAGCGATATTCCTGCTACTCTGAGCTTACCAAGTCCGAGACCGATAGCTATTATTACCGATAACAGCACCACGGCCTGTACAGCCGAATGCTGTGTGAAAAGATTCTGAAACCAATCCATGCCGCAAAGTTAGCAAAAATAAAGAAGGTGGTCAAACAGGAGCGGGAACGGACAGATACAGAAGTAAGATTTGACTAACAAAACACCCTTTTGAGGTGTTGTAATAGAGGGAGGGCTATATATAGCTCTCCGCCTGTTGCTTTTATATGAATCATAATTCCTAAAACGAAAAAATATGAATTTGTCCGACCGAATCCGCCATCTGTTTCATGTAGTATCCAACGTGCGTCCGCTTGTATGGATATGTATTTATATAGGCCTTATGCCTGTTTTTGCTCTTATTTATTGGGCATTGCCTGATGGACAGTTCCGTATTCCCGACGGGGGAGGAGTAGATTATGGTTCGTGGCTCTATTATAGTATAGTTACAATTACTACCTTAGGTTTCGGTGATTATACACCTTCCGGTGCCGGTGCACAGGCTGTCACAGCTGTTGAGGTTATGTGCGGTCTTGTACTGCTTGGCTTCTTTTTGAATGCAGTCGGCTCGATGAAGTCGGAGATAGATGTTACTTCAGAACTCGAACGTCAGCGCAAATTACATGAGGCTCAGGAGACAGATAAGCTTAAAAAGACTATACCTGTCATAATGCATTGTCTTAATAATTTTATGGCTTATTGTTATGCCGTCACTACCCCGTTAAATGCACGTAAAAGCGATAGCGAATTTAATCCGGATTTTAGTTTCAGTGATATGGCTGATCTTTATAAACCTTCACATCTGTCGTCGGATTTGGAGAAACGTCCCGCTGTCGAGGGATTATTGCGCAGTGCTCACCGTACCAGTCTATGTCTTGATTCGCTTCAGACACGGGTAGACCTTGAACTATGGCCTGAATTACTTGAATCCTGTTTTACTTTCGTTGCCAATAATCAGATGTTTACTTCATCTGATCGTCTTACCGGAGGTGCTGAGGCATTAATGCCTGCCAGCGGTAAAGATGCCGAACAGCATGTATCAGATAAAATAGCGTCTGCTTCAGATGTGCCTGCCACACACAAAGGAGATAGTCTTGACTCAATCGCCGACCTCTATTATTATATAAAAGCTAATGCTACTTTGGCCCGTCAGATAGAGACTGAACTTACTAAAATAGCTTCTGACGGTACTCAGTCATGATAGTTTGAGACTATGGAATTACGTCGTCAGAAACTCATGCGCTATATCGTCCCGCTACGTGAAGGTGGTTCTCTACCTGCTCTCGGCGAGGCGGACGATGGTTTTCGTTATGCTGTTAAACTACTTGGAGCCGGACATGGAACTAAGAGTCTGATAGCTGAACTTGTAGGCGGCCTTGTGGCTAAAGCGTTTAAGTTTAAAGTGCCGGAGTTGGTGTTGCTTGAGCTCGATCACCTTTTCGGTATCACTGAACCTGATGCCGAGATACAGGAACTGCTGCGTAAATCGGAAGGTCTTAATTTAGGTCTCCATTTTCTTGACCGTGCCACTACCTTTGACCCGGCTATCAATACAATTGACCCGCTGATGGCTTCGAAAATAGTGTGGCTTGATGCTTTCCTTACTAATGTTGATCGTAGTAGGCTTAATCCCAATATGATGAACTGGAATAGTGAAGTGTGGCTTATTGACCATGGTGCAGCGCTTTATTTTCATCATTCATGGCGTCCTGTTGAGGAGGCTATAGCTGATCCTTTCCCTTATATACGTCATCATGCTCTTTTGCCGTTTGCTACACATCTGGAAGAAGCCGACAAGCTTATGCGTCAGGCCATAACACCACGTACTTTATCAAAGATAACAGACCTGATACCGGAGGTATGGCTTAACGAACCCGGTAGTGATATCACAGCCTCCGAGCGTCGTGAAACTTATCGCCGTTTCCTTACCGGACGCCTTGCAAACACACAACCCTTTGTGGAACGCGCTAAACAAGAACGACTTCTACTGTCAAGATAAATATGGCTAAGCAGATGACTCCCGTGCCGCCCACTGATAAAGTGAAGCTTTTTTCCTCTGCCTCCGAACCTTACGACGTAAAGGTATCTTCTAAGGTAACAGCCCCTGATAATCTGTTGTATGAATATGCTGTGATACGCTATGTACCGCGTGTGGAGCGTGAGGAATTTATTAATGTCGGCCTTCTGATGATGTGTAAGCGTCGTCGCTGGCTACGTTGCGACATATATCTTGATTCAGAACGTCTGAAAGCTTTTGATCCTCGTGTAAATATTGAACGACTGCGTCATCAGCTGCAGCTATTCGAACGTTCTGGGGTGCCTTTCCCTGACAGTCCTGTAGAAGAACGTTATCGCTGGCTTGTAGCTGCTAAAAGTGCCTGCCTCCAGACATCTCCTTCGCATCCCGGTATTGCATATATGCCCTTCGAAGCTTCCTTAGTGTCACCAGAGGCTTTATTGGCCTCAGAGGCTGTGGCAACCTCTACTATTTCTTATGCTGAAGCGTCTCCGATTAGCTCTCCGGACAGCACCTCAATATTAAATAGCACTTTTGAACGTCTTTTTACCGAGTTGGTAAATTGATCAGACCGCTCCGATTACTCAGACCG
>CAMWKC010000287.1 GCA_947174735.1 uncultured Porphyromonadaceae bacterium | reverse complement strand
AAAATTAAGGGAGGTCTGACCAGTATTAGGTCAGACCTCCCTTAATTTTTGATAAGTGGCCGTTTATGGCCGGCATTTTTTATTTCATAAACATCTTAACGCGATTCCAGCGGCCATCAAGAGCATCGGGTACACAGTCTACTTCTTCAGGCTGTTTGAATTCACTGAACTGTGACTGACTCCAGATGAATGGAAGCTGGCGGATGTGAGCTGTACCGAATTTCATCCAGAACGAAGTCTTTTCACCCTTGATATCAGGTACTTTTGTCAGATTCTTAAGAGTGTCAAGAATCAGCTCACGTGAGAAAGCTTTTGCATCTATCGAACCGTCAGGACGGGTACGCGGCATTTCGGTAGTACCGTAGCCAAGGTCCCAACGACCATAGATTGAAAGCGGTTCGCGGTCTTCAGTATAAGTTTCAAGCTCTTTGGCAGTCTCGATATCCTGTACAGTGTCAATACGGGCCCAAAGCTGATTACGTCTCATAGGACGCAGATTCATACTTTCAAGTTCGTAACCTACCCAGAAGCTTACAGGTTGGTTAACGCCGAAGATATGAGTCGGTGAAATCAGATGGTGGTCGTAGTCAAGGTGATTAGGTATGTAACCTGTAGAATCCTTCATCTTAATTTCCTTACCGTTACATTTGAACAGTACGAAACGAGCGTAACTCATATCAATCAGACCGATTTCACCGGTGTTGGCATCAACGATCTGATAACCGTTAAGATATGTACCGGTGTTGTCGAGGGTGCAGTAATCGTAGAACTCATCGATAGTATGAGCGAACTGCTCTGCAGCAGCCGAACGGTAAGTCATCCACACACCAAGTACCTTAGGCTCATCATAAAGATCAACGTGGGTAGTCTCATTAAATCCGATACCGTTACCGTTGAAACCGAAGTCGGTGTTAGAACCGAACTGGCCGGGACAGTTAGCATTCTGGGTAACGAAGTCGTCACCTATACAATAGGTAACTGCACAGGACTGTGCCCAGAAGCAACACCATGAATTATGTGCCCAGAAGAAATTGCCGTCAGGCATCATCTTTGTAAAGGCGGTACAATGGTCGGGTTTCTCTTCCGGAGAAAGTTTCTTGGCAGTGCCGTAGCCCATAACGAGACCTATCTTATCACCTACTGCATCGAAAAGGTCATACTGTGAGTTAATGAATATGACATCGAGAAGTGTCAGAGGCTCTTTGCCGTACTGCAGTACAGACTGTTCTGCAGGGAAAGAAGAGAGACGCAGGTCGTCAAAAGAAACTTCTTTGCGAGGTTCTGCACCTACGGCGCCTTCATAAATACCAAGCTGTCTGAACATCAGACGTATAATTTTCTCTACTTTAGGATCTTCCTTACGCTGTGCCACCCAGTCACAGAGATAATTATAATTCTCAATGATAGTTGCACCGCAAGCAGACAGATATTCAGGCTTGACTTCGATTGACAGAGCATCCTGAGGAGTAGAACCTATAAGGAAGTTACTCCAGGAATTGTTACGGGTAGCGAGAATTGTCTCGCCTGTCTGTACTTTGCCCTGTACATAACCGGCGTTATATTCATTCTGGAAAATGCTCACATTGGGATTCTGCGCGTAGATGGCGTAGTTCCAGTTGTTGTCGACACACTGAGCGAAACCGCACGTATATTCGTCAAGGACGAACTGAGTGGCCGGTGTATTCTTAAAATTTGGGGTGTATTTAGCCATGACCGTAATTATTTCATAAACATTTTAACGAGGTTCCAGTTGCCATCTATGGCATCAGGGATACAATCTACTTCTTCGGGCTGTTTGAATTTTGCCCATATTGATTCTGACCAGATGAAAGGTGTGCCGTCGATATAAGGAGAACCGAATTTCATCCAGAATGAAGTCTTTTTACCGTCTTTATCAGGTACCATAGAGAGAGATGCAAGCACCTTCTTAATCTCTGAGGTCGAGAATACCTTGGCATCTATAGCTCCGTGTGGCTGATAACGCAGGAATTCGGATGTACCGTAATTCTTATCCCAACGTCCGGCTATAGATATAGGCTCATAACTGGAATTATAGGTTATCAAGCTCTTGGCACTGTCCATATCGTGAACATTGGCGATGTTACGATAAAGCTGATAACGGCGTTTGGGCGCTCCGTCGATAGTCTGCAACTCACGCCAGATACGCTTGTAAGAGGGGTCATTGCAGCCAAGTACGTGTGACTCGCTTACCATGTGGTGATCATAGTCGAGGAAAGTAGGTTTGTAACCCGTTGAATCGGTAACGGTAAGAGTTTCTCCATTGCCTTTGAAGAGAGCGAAACGGGCATAGCTCATGTCAATCATACCGAACTCACCCTTGTAGGCGTCTACAAGCATGTAGGCGTTAAGATATGTACCGGTGTTGTCGATAGTAACATAATCATAGAACTCGTCTATAGAACGTGCGAATGCCTCAGCTGCGGCAGCACGCCATGTCAGCCAGATACCGAGAGTTTTTGACTCATTGTAGAAATAGGTTTCGGTAGTTTCGTTAAATCCGATACCGTGACCATTGAAACCGAAGTCTGTGTTTGAGCCGAACTGACCGGGACAGAAGGTATTCTGGGTAAGGAAGTCTGTGCCAATCACGTATGTCATAGCGCAAGACTGTGCAAAAAGGCAGCACCATGATGTGTGTGTCCAGAAAATTTCTCCATCTTCCATCTTCTTAACGAAACCTGAACAACGACCGGGTTTGAGACGCAGATCATGGCATCCGTCTTTAAGTGTATGCTCTTCATCGTCTTTAGCTACCTTGTTGAAAGCTACGCCGAGAGGTTTGGAAATGGCGTCCCAAAGGTCCATCTGAGCATTGATGAAGTATATATCAATAAATGTCAGAGGTTCGTCATCAGAGTGCATCACTGAATCCTCCGGACTCATGTTAGCCAGTTTGAGGTCATCAAAAGTTACGTTCTTCAGCGGCTCCTTGTCAGCAGCACCATGATAGATGCCGAGCATACGGAACATAAGTCTAATGATTGACTGTGTCTTAGCTTCAGTCTGATTTTTTTCTGCCCAATCGGTCAGATAGTTGTAGTTTTCGATAAGTGCGTTAGTCGCAATCTCTACGCCACCGGGAGGAGGTGTAACTGAATCTGCACCGGGACCTTCGTCAAGTACATACCAGCGCCATGTATTATTACGGGTAGCCTTGATAACATGGTTGGTCTGTATCTTGCCCTGTACATAGCCGGCGTTGTACTCGTTCTGATAGATACTTACCCCGGGATTCTGTGCGTAGACAGCGTAGTTCCAGTTGTTGTCCACACATTGAGCGAAACCTCTTGTGAACTCGTCAAGGACGAATTCGGTGGGTTCTGTGTTCTTGAAATTCGGTTTATACATTGTAGTGTGTGTTTTAGAGCTTATCTCTTATACAAACATGACGCTTCCGACGAATAGCATTGTGTA
>CAMWKC010000286.1 GCA_947174735.1 uncultured Porphyromonadaceae bacterium | reverse complement strand
GTAGGTGGGGTCATACTCACCACGGGTTTCAAGAGAACTGAGTAATGAATTGTTTTTCTTGAAACGCACGCCATGCAACTGTGAGAAATGTCCGGAATTTTGTCCTATAGTAAGTGAAGCTCCCATAAGCGATGCATCGGCTTCAAGCTCGAAAGCCTCCGGGTCACGATAGGTTATGTCGAGCACTGACGACATTTTATCTGCATACCGGGCCGGAAAACCACCTGTAGAGAATTTCAGATTATCGACCATATAAGGATTGATAATACTCAGACCTTCCTGTTGGCCGCTACGCATAAGCTGTGGACGATAGATTTCAACACCATTTATATAAACGGAATTTTCGTCAAACGAGCCACCGCGTACAGAATATTGCGAACTTAGTTCATTAGAAGAATTGACACCTGCCATAGTAGCTAACATAGCCTCGACACTTCCTCCCGAAGCATCCGGCGACAGACGGAAGGCATCAGCGTCAATACTCTGCATACCGTTGATATTATTACGGAAACCTATGACTTCTACATCTGAAAGCTCCGAGGTTTCAGGAGCCATACGTACATTGAGAGTCACTTCGCCGGAAGCATCAAGCAGCGAGCGAGTGACAGTCTTGAAACCTATACAACTGAATATAACCTCTATTGTATCAGCCGGTGCTACCGATAAGGAATAAGCGCCCTGAAGGTCAGTATTCGTACCTATAGCTGTACCTTTGATACGTACTGTTGCAAATTCGACAGGCTTATCCTCGTTATCAGATACTTTACCCGAAATACGGACATTGTCGGCAAGGGCGTATGCTACCGCTACTGAAGAAAAAAAGAAAACAAAAAAACGATGCTTCATTTCTGGAAAAAGACACCGGCCACTCATATAACCGGCGGGTTACTTATAAAGAAAGAACGTGTGGCTGTCCCCCTTTATTGCCGATGCCTTCGATTAGGTTGACATATAACTATGAAGTTCAGTCAGCTGCCTTTATAATACGCCAGTGGAGAGTTTCAGGCCGGGCTCCAGCGTACTTTATAAGCAGCCTGCAGAGCCAGTCACGTGTTTGTTCTACGGGCATTTCCTCACCATATACATTGACAAGCATCATTATGTGGGTGGTAGACTCGGAAAGTTTGGTACGTTCCTCGTCGCTGGTAGGAGTTCCGATACCGCCGATAGCGTCACGATATACCGGCAAGCCTTCAATATTAAGCGGGCCGCGTCCTATGCCACAATAAGGTTCTTCATGACGTCCGATACCAAGAATCACATCTTCACCTTCGACATGATCAGCATCAAAGCCTCCGATACTATATCCGGCCTTTAGAGATACAAGGTTGATAATATCGACTAATGTGGTCAGTCGATACAGGCCTTTACCCTGTACTGCACGTCGGCTCAACTGTTCGTTAGAGGGACGATAACGGTTAGGGTCTTTGCCACAAGCTTTATACGCTGTACGTGTGGCCGCTATATCGGGGCGACGGTTTATGTCGGGCACAGTGAGAGTTGATGCCAACTCATGTTCTGTTTCGCATAATTCTGACCAAAGTTCGTCTCCTGTCGGAGTATTGCTGACTTCAGCTTCTATCTGTATGACTGTCAGTCCGGGCGCACAGGCCTTTATCTCATCAGAGAGTATGATATTTTTCATAATAGAGTATTTAGAGTGTAAAGTTAATGTAAAAGGGAGAGACAATGAAGAAAAATTAGTAAATTCGCAGCAGAAAAACTAATAAAGATGGCTCAGAAACCCAGCATACCAAAAGGTACACGTGATTTCGGCGCTCAGGAAATGGCTCGCCGTAATTACATATTCGATACTATACGCGAAGCGTTCAGAGTATTCGGTTACAAACAGATAGAAACACCGGCTATGGAAAACCTGTCGACCCTGATGGGAAAATATGGCGAAGAAGGTGATAAACTCTTGTTTAAGATACTGAATTCAGGTGACTTTCTGAAGAGCTGTAGTGACGACGATCTGCTTGAACGCCGTTTGCCTTCACTGACTAATAAACTATGCGAAAAAGGGTTGCGTTACGACCTTACGGTGCCTTTTGCCCGCTTTGTAGTACAGCATCGTAATGAACTTCAGATGCCTTTCAAGCGCTTTCAAATCCAACCTGTATGGCGTGCTGACAGACCGCAGAAGGGCCGTTATCGTGAATTTTATCAGTGTGATGCTGATGTGGTAGGTTCCGATTCACTCAATAATGAAATAGAGCTTCTGGAACTTATTGATATGGTATATGACAAGCTCGGTATACGCACTGCTATAAAGGTAAATAACCGTAAAGTACTGACCGGTATAGCTGAACTTATAGGCTATCCTGATAAGATAGTCGATATAACGGTAGCAATAGACAAAATAGACAAGGTAGGTCTTGAGAACGTACAGCAGGAACTTCTCGATAAAGGACTTGACCGTGAAGCTATAGACCGTCTGACACCTTTACTTGAACTTCAGGGGAGTAACGATGAGAAACTTAACGCTCTCCGGGAATTGCTAAAAGATACTCCTACGGGGCTTAAAGGTGTTGAAGAGCTGGAAACTGTTATAAAGGGTTTTGATGAGCTGGGGCATAAATGTGAATGTGATATAGATGTATCACTCGCACGCGGTCTGAATTATTATACAGGCACTATACTTGAAGTCAAGGCACTCGATGCCCAGATAGGCAGTATTACCGGTGGCGGACGTTACGATAACCTGACCGGAGTATTCGGAATGTCAGGACTGTCGGGAGTCGGAATATCTTTTGGTGCTGACCGCATTTACGATGTTATTAATCAGCTTAATCTTTATCCGGCCGAGCTGAGTTCGTCGGTTAAGGTTCTTTTTGCTAATTTAGGAGAGCGCGAGGCAAAAGCAGCGCTTAAAGCAGTAGCTGTATTACGTCGTAACGGAATCAGCAGTCAGATGTATCCCGACAGTGCCAAACTGAAAAAGCAGATGGCTTACGCTAATGCAGAAGAAATACCATACGTAGCTATAATAGGTGAGACGGAACTTGAAAACGGCCGTATCACCTTACGCAGTATGATTGACGGCAGCCAGCGTGAAGTTACGGCCGAAGAGATGGTTGAGATTCTGAAATAAAGTCATATTGTTGACATTTTAATAAAACAAAGAAGCTATGAAAGCGATAACGATGCAACAGTTTCTGGTGCGTCAGCCATCATTTCCTGAAGAGCAGCCTACCGATATATATTATCTGAAACTCTCAAACCGGTTACTCGATATAACAGTTGGCTCACATCTGCTTGATGAGTTGCCGGATATGTTAGTACAGAGAGCCGTATTGACCGTCATAGGTTATTATCAGGATGTAATAGCCGATGGAGGAGTGTGGCGTGCATTCATTACAGAGACACGGCGTCTCTACGGTAGAACTTTACCTTTCTATGCACATGGCGAGGAGTATATTGACTATGAACTAATC
>CAMWKC010000285.1 GCA_947174735.1 uncultured Porphyromonadaceae bacterium | reverse complement strand
CTACCGATGCCTCAGCCGATGAGAATTTCTCCGAAAATCTCATCAACGACATTTCATTCGAGTATATGTTACGGCAGACCAACAACCTCTCTATGTATGTGTCACTGTTCCGCCGCAACGACTACGAAAGTATCCTTGAAGGTGAAGTTACCGAAACCGGTGTCGGCTTCGTAATGCGTCGCCGTCTCTCCAATCTGCGTTCACTATTCCGTTTCAAACGCCGTCGTGCTCCTATCGGGCAGGCTCTGACTCCCGACGAAGCACATCGTGAAGAAGAACAACAGCAGAAAGAACGTGAACAACAGCAAAACGAACAGCCTGATACTATCACACCGAACCCCGCAACATCTCAGAACAACGATGAAAAGAACTGACACACTGACCTTACGGCTCCTCGCGGGCCTGGCCGCTGCCTTAGGACTGCTGACGGCCTGCTCCACTACCTCGCGCCTTGCCGAAGGTGAGGTGCTATATACCGGTGTCAAATCGATAAAATATATCCCGACTGACAACGAGAAGTTACCCGAAGGCATGGTGGCAAATCTCAATACCATGCTCAGTGTGAAGCCTAACAATCCGTGGCCGCTGCTTTCGCCGCCACGTTCCATGCCTTGGCAGCCGGGTCTTTGGGTTTACAATCACATGAGTGATTCGGCAAAAGGTCTGAAAGGTTGGTTTTATCGCAATATGGTCAAAGACCCTGTGCTTATCAGTGAGGTACGTGCCCCAATGCGTGCCAAGATGGTAGAGGAGATATTGGGACGTAACGGATACTTCGGCTCTACAGCTACTTACGATATCATACCCAACAAGAAAAATGACCGTAAGGCTATGGTGAGCTACAATATAGCCGTGTCAAGTCCTTACCTTATAGATACCGTAATGCTGCTTAACCGTCACGACCACGGTGTTTATGACTATATAGACTCGCTGGCAAGACGTAATGAATATCTGCGCAAGGGCGAACGCTTCTGTGTTGACAGTCTTGAGTCAGTGCGCACACACATAGTCAACCGTATGCGCAACCGGGGCTATTACTACATGCGCCCCGAATACATAGAGTTTCTGGCCGACAGTCTTATCAATCCTCATCACATAGCCATCAAGCTGGATATGGCCTCCAATATTCCACGTATGGCCCTCAGGCAATACCGCACTGGAGAAGTCACCACTATAGTGATGCGCCGAAGCACACGCAATCCCGGTACACCTGATACTATCGATACAAAACGGGGTCAGGTGATTGTAATGCAACCCTCACATTTGCGCAAGAATCTGATACCATCCTGCATTACTTTTCGCAAAGGACGTTTCTTCTCTGTGGCAGACATGGACCGTACACAGACACGTCTGGCACGTCTCGGCATATTCAGCGACATAGAATTGCAACCTATTCCTGCTGATACCTCGGCAGCCAACCCGGTACTTAACATGTACATTACATGCCGCTTCGACCGTCCTATGGAAGCTACACTGCAGGCTAACGTCACTTCAAAGAGTAACAGTTATCTCGGACCGGGTCTGACATTAGGTCTAACACATCACAATCTTTTCGGAGGCGGCGAGAAACTTAATCTTCAGCTTACAGGCTCTTACGAATGGCAGACCGGAAAAAATCGCGGTAACGTATTTAACAGCTATGAAGCAAGTCTGAGTGCCTCACTCGCTTTTCCGCGTCTGTTAGCACCTAACTTCATACGCCGTATGCAGCGTGAGCTTAACTGGACCACCATAACCCTGAGTGCCGACCTGCTTAACCGTCCGCACTATTTCAAGATGGCACAGTTCAACGCCGGTATCAATTACGAATGGCGTTATTCGCGTCACGTCTTAAACTCTTTCACACCTTTCAAGATCACCTACACCAAACTGCTGCACACCACTCAAGAGTTTGACTCCGTAATGGCTATAAACCCGGCTGTTGCACTCAGCTTCCGTAGTCAGTACATACCTCAGATGAGCTATACTTATACCTACGACCGGTTCTTTGAACGGGCTCGTATAAACGGCATTAACTTCACCTTTACGGTGACAGAAGCCGGCAACATCTTCGACGGTATATACAAGCTTTGCGGAGTTAAGGGAGAGAAACGTCTGTTCGGTACACCTTTCTCACAGTTTGTCAAAGGACAGGCACAGGTAGTCTACTCACGCCGACTTATACGCGGCACGGACCAATGGCTGGTATCACGTGTACTTATCGGTGCAGAACATGCATACGGCAATTCAAAAGAGGTGCCCTACTCTGAACAGTTTTATATAGGCGGTGCCAACTCCATACGTGCCTTCACAGTTCGCTCGTTAGGCCCCGGAAGCTATCACCCGCCTCATGATCTTGCCAACGGCTACTTCGACCAGACAGGTACCTTCAAACTCGAGCTTAACACCGAATACCGTTTTCCGATAGTGAGCATATTACACGGAGCCTTATTCCTTGACGCCGGTAATATCTGGCTGTTGCGTAATGACCCCCTGCGTCCCGGCGGTCAACTGCAGGGTTCTACCTTCCTGCGCGAGATAGCCTTAGGCACCGGTGTCGGTTTACGTGTCGATTTGGGTATGATGGTACTTCGCGGTGATTTAGGATACGGATTACACACTCCCTATCGCGATGGCACATATCATTACTTCAACGTACCGTTTAAGAAAGCCTTTGCATTCCATCTGGCTATAGGGTATCCCTTCTGACAAGATTGCTTTATGTCACTCTCGCTCACCTCACGTGAACGCCTCGGTGCTCTCATAGTTCTTGCTCTGTCACTGTTGCTGACTGCTGTCGGCTGGTGGTGGCGTACACGTACCCAGGCTGAAGCCCGGGCAATGGCTGTCATCGTTACCGCCCTACCTACCGAACCGCCATACGAGGCAGCCGCCGGAGACACTTCACATAAAGCTAAGGTTGATTCATTGCACAAAGATTCTTTACCTCTAAGTACAAAACGTCGTAAACACCAACCTGATAAGACGCGCTTGAAGCCGGCGCCCGCCTCCATTTATACCGAACGTCAGCCGCTTGATGAACATGTGGAGATGCAATAGCAACAACGGTCAACCCTCCGGAGGGATGACCGTCTGAAAATATTTATTTCCGTTCCTTCTGCTGACGGCCTCGCGCCGTGGGAGAAGCTCGCGAAATCACCGCTTTGCCATCTCCGCTGGTGAAACCGGTGTGTTTTCATCTATTACAACAACCCCTGCTGACTGAAAGTTCGGTCAACAGGGGTTGTGAGATTTATTTTTGTCAGTATAACAGCTCTTAAGCCTGACGATTGGCACGTTTACGCTCGTTTTCGTCAAGTATGATTTTTCGCAGACGCAGATGGTTCGGTGTTACTTCCACATACTCGTCTTCCTTAATATACTCCAAGGCTTCTTCAAGCGAAAATACCACCGGCGGTACTATACGAGCCTTATCATCGGCACCAGAAGCACGCATAT
>CAMWKC010000284.1 GCA_947174735.1 uncultured Porphyromonadaceae bacterium | reverse complement strand
TTTTTCAAGCAGAATACGGCATACGAGACGCTCAGGATTCTCGTGGGATCGCAGAGTTGTATAAGAGACAGCCATGAAGTCAGTATATAGAGTATTTTATTTCAGTGGTATCGTAAGCGGGCTGTAACATGAACAGTGTGCATGGCCACATTGTATGTATAGTCCGTTAAACTGCAAAATTACAAAGAATAATCGTCTTGACAAATCAAAAGAAAGTAAAAACGTTATAAAAGTCTGCCTTTACTGTTGTACAACAGTAAAGGCAGACTTTTATAACGTTTTGTTATGCTCAGTATTTAATTTACTTAAGGCCTTCAACAAACTTGCGATAGGCATCGTTGTTGGGGTCATACTCCAGATACTTGTTGAAGTATTCTTTGGCTTTGGCTACGTCTTTCTGGTCAAGATAGTAGTTGCCTAAGTAGTTATACATCTCCTTGGCATCGGCTGCGTAACGTGCGTCAGGTTTGGCCTCAAGCAGTGTTACAGCTTCAAGATAGGCCGGAGCTGCGACTGATTTTACCTGTTCGTCAGTAGTGGCGCGCTGTTTGGCAACATCACCTACAAACTTTTTAGGCTTATAGTTGGTAGGAAGGATATCGGAAGCTTTCTGTACGAATGCAAGGGTATCGTCGAAGTATTTTGCCGATTTTGCAGGATCAGCAGTCTTGTTTTCCACACCTGCATAGTAAGAGAAGGTGGCCTGTTGTACAAAGTCATTATAACCCGGCTCGTCAGTCTTTTCAAGATAGCCGTGATAAGCATCGGCCGCGTTGCTTATCTGGTTCATGCTTGCATAAAGGAAAGCAAGATTCTTGTTGAAGCTTGCCTGGTCAGGCATCTGTTCTATAGCTTCCTGAAGTACGTTGACAGCCTCGTCATAACGCTTGGCAGCCTTGAACTCATCAGAGATAAGGTTATAGTCGATGGCAGCGAATCTGTTAGCCGGATTAGCCTTATGAGCTGCATACAGTGCTTCGGCCATAGGCAGCAGCTGGTCCTTCATAGACTCAAGCTGTGCGGCGTTCATGAACTGATAACGCTGCGCAGTGAAGTTAGACGGATTAGCTTTAAGCAGATTGGTAGCATAGTCATAACCTTTCTGGAAGTCACCGCCATAGAAAAGCAGGAAAGCGTAGCGGTCCTCGTCCTGTTTGAAGTGAGCGGGATTCTGTACATATTCGCCATACTTCTGAGCAGCGTTGGCAAAGTCCTTCTTATTATAATAAGCGTTTGCTATCTCACGCTGTCCGAGAGCCGATGTAGGGTTAAGGGCGAGCAGACTGTTAAGCATGTCAACTGCATACTCGGGATTGACCTGAGTAAAGAGGTTGGCATACTTTACGTATGCACCGGTAGCGGTATTATCGTAGTTAGCAGCCATTTCATATTTGGCAGCGGCACCGCCCCAGTCCTTTTTATCTTTGAGCGCATCACCCTCGAAAATATAAATATCGGCATTTTTCATGTCGATTTTACGGGCTTTTTCAATACGCTTGTCAATTTCCTTGGCGTATGCCACCGGGTCTACGCCATAATAAGCACGTGCTACAGCTATCTGGAACGAGGCGTCTTTCTTAGCTACTTTTTCAGCTAATTTAATCTGAGCCTCAGCTCCTTTAGTATCGCCGTTAAGCAGAGCTATCTGTGCAAGACCCACATAGTTATAGGGGTTCTGGGCATCTGCCTGTACACCTTTCTCAAAGTAGGAACGAGCCTCGGCAGGCTTTTCCTCTTCAAGAGCGATAAGACCGAGATAATAATCGGTTACAGCCATATCGGTACCGGGCTTGTCGGCAGTACGGAGCAGCAGCTCTTTGGCGTTACCGAACTGGTCGGCCTTGTAGTACTCTACGCCGTCAGTCTGAGCTGCGGCCGAAAAAGCTATACCTGCAAAGCAGGCAGCGAGAATGGGTCTGAACTTCATCGTATTATAAAGCTTTATATTTTAATCAGAAACAATTGGTGAGAAGAGATATGTCGCTGAGCATACTTCTATAACGGTCGTAATGTGTCGCTGTTATATATCAAGTAGCTGTCAGAGGTACAAGAATATATAAATTCTATGTGCAAAAATAACAAATTTATCCGATAGTACAAAATAGGTTTACACTTAATCGGAACCGTTAAGTTTTTTTATTATCTGAGGTCCACCGCGCAGTTGCGGCAGACCTCAGAGGATAAGGTGCAGCAATTTTTGTATGTGTCCTTATTTCAGTTGTACTACACGCGGATTCATGTGGTAGGGCAGTATACCGGTAAGGGTTATGATTTTCTGTCCTACGAACCCGGTCATGAAGGTGTAGAAGCTGTGCAGTACGGTCGAGTTGGAGGCCGTCGAAATCATATAGACTTTGCGGAACAGCGGATACTGTCCGGTAGCTATGTAGGCCTGATAGGGTTTATACGCTACGGGGTCAAAATCGTTGTCGGCCGTAGGATTGCTGACTTTGATTATATTGACTTCCGAGGTAAGCTGTGAGGCTACTGTGTCGGTTTCGTTCTGATAGTCGGCCACACGCTTGTCCATCGGTATGTTGCGGGCTGCGCTTAGGTCGTCGCCGAGCCAGCTGACACTGATAATACCGAGTGCGTCGGGGTCTTTCTTTACCACATCAAATACTTCTGCATTTGACTTCTGCGCGTAGGCATTCGGGTTGTCCGAAAGACGGGCGTCTCCCGAAAGGAAGCGCTCACGCATATAGCTTACTGTAGAAGAACCTGCATTGTCGAATACAATCTTTATGGCTGTTGTGTCGTTGTCGGCCAAGTGACTCCAGCGTGTTATCTTACCTTGCATTATGGCTGCGATGTCATCGACTGAAAGGGCGCTCACAGGATTGTCCTTGTTGGCGATAAGAGCTACGGCATCAACTGCTATACAGTTCTGACGCACGACGCGTTTGAAGGTTTTCTTCATAAATTCACGCTGTTCGGGTGTAAGCTCGTGCGTGATGATTATGGCCTGTGTCTGGTCAGCTAACAGAGTGTCGAGTGCCTCCTGCTCGCTGACATAGAAGGGCACGATAGAAGCCTGAGGATAGGAGTACTCGAATACCTCGATTTCTTCGTCAAGAATATTACGGAATCCTTCGTCACAGAATATGGTGGCACTGCCGGAGGCATATTCTCCGCGCTTAACAGGAGTACATGATAAAACTCCCAGTCCTACCAGGACCGAGAGTAAACAAAGTGTTATCTTTGAAGCCTTCATAACGGAAAAGACTTGATAAAGTGTTTATACAGGAGTTGACTGAACGGAGGGAGGGGTAGAGGAACTGAAAAATGTCAGTTCATACCTTTATAGAGCCTGTAGCCACGCCATATACCGTAAACTATAAGCAGACCGCCTACGACAGCGCTTATGGCCACATTGTCGATATTGAAGATGTCAAAAATAAATAGCAGACCGACACCGAGGTAGATAATAACCATAAAG
>CAMWKC010000283.1 GCA_947174735.1 uncultured Porphyromonadaceae bacterium | reverse complement strand
AACCGCTGCACCCGTAGAACGCATATTGCCCGATACTTGTTACTGAATTGGGTATCTCCACCGATGTGATACCTTTACAGTCAAAGAAGGCAATGTCTCCGATTGAGACTAAGGTGTATGATGATCTTCCGGATGATGGATTAGATGGTAAAATTAATGCTCCTTGGTAGCTTTTACTAACCGCTTGCGGGCCATCGTATGTACAGGCTTTCACCATACACGTCTTAGCATTTTCACTAATAACTGTGTAGTCAACACCGTTGTAGGTGAAATTCTCTCCATTGTATGCTTTCATTGCTATCGATATCATGGCGATGAAAGACAAGATGATTATTCGTTTCATTTTTATCTTTGTGTTTTTTTGTGGATCCTAACAATAAGCTGTTTTGATTAGATCAATTACTGCCGTGCGATTTTCAGCATCAAGCCGACTGAGCGCACTCATTAAAGGCTCATAATGCTTTATTACATTTTCCCACCTACGGGGCGTTGGGGCAATATGGCTTCTTAAGCGATGGTCTTCAGGGAGCTTAGCTACACTGTGAATTCTTTCGACAGGCAATGTACTTAAAAAATTATAGAGCGGTGTACCTTTTATTACTTGCATATAACGAAGCCACTCATCCCTGTCGAAGTCAATAACAGCGATATCGTTATCGCGTCCGAGGTCTTCAAGCAAATCTTGGTTTTCAAATGTCTGCTCGATTATTATCGGCTTTGTATGTGATGCCGAGAGGAATTCGAGGTATTTTTCCATTCCGGCGCGAGTCTCTTTCTCACTTTGAATTGACAGATTCAAATATCGGTCATTCTCGCGTGAAGCCTCGAAGGAAAAGAGACTATCGGGGGCTATGATTTTAAGATGCTCACTACCCTTGTTTCCAAACACCTCTTTTAGTGTTTCAGATACAATTGCCGACTTGCCCGTAGCTGTCCATCCGGCCACTATAAAGGGCCGGGTGAAGTCGTTGCCATTCAGATACTCGTGAAGCAACGGCTTTAACTGTGATAACTTTATATGTTTCAGCATAATATATATAGATTGTTATTGAAAAATCATCAAAAATATTGAATCAAAGGGAGAGGATATACCTATCCCGGGGATTCATTTTTTGGCACCTAAAGAAGTATGGGTATAAAAAAGCGTGGTGCCGTACTTGCTGTCCGTTCCCACGTCTTGAGGCCTTCGCATTGCCTTGTCCTTACGGGAACGAAACAACGCAGAGGCCCACGCGAATATGCAAACAATAATGTATTACATATCCCGATGGCATCTACCGTTGCTTCTGTTCTGGTAAGGTTTTGAGGAAGTTGCGAAGTTCCAAGACGTCAGAACCGAAGCGTCAAGTAAACGCTTTCAGTATGTTATGCTGGGCGTAATTTACACCCGACACCACAAAAGTACGTATTATTTTGAATGTGACAAAATTTTTTTGACAAATTTTCGTAAATTTGCGGCATTGCCTCTGCGTTGCAAGTGCAAATGTGGCAATATTCTTTGATATGGCATAAAATTGGGGCGTTCACTCCGTTCATTAGTCGGCTTACGCCGAAGGTTGAAGGGGTTGTGTTGGCTTACGCCGAAGGTTGAAGGGGTTGTGTGGTTGGAAATAATGTTGTATTTTTGCGGTTGGTTTAATTTTTTTAGATATGGAGTATTCGTTTGAGAGGCTTTGGGCATATCAGTCGGCTCGTAAGCTTGTTCGGGAGGTGTATAATTTGCTACGCAAGTTCCCGAATGAGGAGCGGTTCGCGCTTTGTGACCAGATACGCCGGGCTATAATATCTGTACCATCCAATATCGCAGAACAAAGTGGGCGCACGTCTTTCAAAGAGCGTATCCATTTTCTTGATATCGCATACGGTTCTTTGATGGAGGCCTATTGTCAACTTGAAATCAGTTTTGATTTAGGATATATAACTTACGACGATTTGAGTAAAATAAAAAATCTGTTTTTTGACACCTCCCGACTTCTGATAGGATTAAAAAAGAACTTGGTTAGTCAGCCTTCGGCTGAAGAGGGGAGGGTTAAAAGGTTGAAAGGTTGAAAGGTTGAATACGAATATCTCTACTCTTCAACCTTCGGCGTAAGCCGACTCCCTCCTCTCAACCATAAAACTTCGGCGCAAGCCGACTAAATAATGATAAACGATAAGATACGACAGAAGATTCTGGAGAAGTTTGATTCTCCGCTGCAATATCCGCAGCAATGTGAGGCTTTGGCCTTGGCGATTCAGGAAGCCACTGGGCAGACGCTCGGGGTAACTACGCTGAAACGTATGCTCGGCTTCGTGAATGCTCCGGCGAGTTCGCGCCCGTCGTCGCTCGACATTCTCGCTCAATATTTAGGATACCCGGATTATAATATGCTGGCTAAAGATATGGGTGAAGATACGGAGATATCGGATTTCAAGCCGGTGGAAAGCATTGATTCGGCCGACCTTGAAATCGGAGAGCAGATTCAGATTACCTATCATCCGAACCGGCTTATAGTGCTAACATATATAGGAGAAAACAAGTATGTGGTAGATGAGTCGCGCGGCAGTAAATTACTTAAGGGTGACAAACTGATGATTGCCGGCTTCTATGTGGGTTTTGAATTACTGATCAGTGATGTTGAACGGGGTGGGTGTCACTTGGGTTCGTATCAGGCTGCGAAGCAGAGTGGGCTGACGAGCGTTGAGATCCTTTAATGTTAGTCTTCCACTCTCTTATGAGACTGTCCATTTCTTCATCCTCTTTTGTGAGGCGAATCCATGCCGGATGCTTCCGCACGGCCATCTGAACTTCAAGTTCCGATACGTTACTGTACTTTTTTACCGCGGACGAGATTATTTGGAGTATGGCCAAACCGGACCGGGAGTAATAATCCGTGATTGCATCCCGTTTGTCTGCGGTAGATATGGTGTCGCTGTCGAGTATTAGCCATAAGTCCTGTCTATACCCTTCGATCTCGGTCGATTTTTCATCTATAAGAGACTCAATCCATTTGATGTCGATTGTTTGCTTTTCTGGAGATAAGGGATGTGCCGGAATGGTATCATGAATGCTGTCGGCTGTTGTTGTATGGACCGGCAGCGCGGGTTGTGTTTCTTTGGTTTGGTTACTGTTTCCTGTAAATAGAACGGTGATAGTACCGGAAACAATAATTATTCCTGAAAGTATCCACCATCGATATTTTTTACCCTGAAGCAATTTCTTAAGAGAATCAGCCGTAATATCCTCTTTGCTGCAAGCCGTAGCAACCCGTTGCAAGCCTAATTTGCCAGCTATCAACCCGATGGCCTTGAAGTCAATAGTACCGTCGGCACACTTCTCGCAGCCATACTTAGCCGTGTCGCCGTGGGTGGAGTCAAGCCATGGAGAGCGCGCCTTGTCAAGGTCCATAAGCGTCTGTATAATATACACAACTGCCGCTACCGACGAATAGCCTTGTGTAGCTCTCGGTT
>CAMWKC010000282.1 GCA_947174735.1 uncultured Porphyromonadaceae bacterium | reverse complement strand
TCCACACCGCGTGCCGGACCGTGACAAGGCCTGCCGTGCCACTGTCATGGACCCCGAGTCTGACGCCCAGGTCATAAAGCTGAATGAGAGTGTGAAGATTCCTGCTTGCTACGTCGGCAACAGATCAGAGAAAAATGTCACTATCTTCAATGCCGGTGCTAAAGAAGCTGAATATGTGATTGGCTTAACACAGGAAGGTGACGAATTTTCTACCAAGCTCGCAAGCGGAACATTAAAGCCTTGGGGAAAGAAAGAATTGACTTTCCGCTTCAAACCTACCGAACCCGGAGAATTTGAAGCTATTGCCACAATTGAAACTGAGAATGGTAATCTTCAGATTGGCCTCGAAGCTGAAGCCTTAGCTAATCCTTCCTATTCTGAAGCTGTGAAGTCAGGCGACTTCTCTTTCGAAACCGCTATTGATTACCCTGGTGTCATTGCTGACTTTGAGCATCCTCTTTCTGACGGTGGTACAGAAACAGTTAAGGCTATCCGCCTCGCCACAGGAGGTAAGTACGGAAGCTCTACTTTAAAAATAGGTTTCAATGTACCTGAAGGAAAACAAGGTCATCTCTCTTATAAGGGCTATCTTGACAATCCCACCAACGCCATCTATTCTGTAAACTTATTCATAGGTATAGATCAGGAAACCGGTTTACCGGCACCTGCCTACATGCTGTCAAGTGATTTTGAGGATAAATACACCGAACTTGACTTCGCTCCCGGTGATCATTATATATATATAAATCACATGGACGGCTATTCGAAAAGCAGTGAGGTGGCAACCTATATCTGGGATCTTAACCTGAATATCAGCGATCCCGAAAACGGTGAGCCTGAAGTAACTACTCCCGAACTTTTCATGGGCTTCGGTATCGCCGGAAAGGCTGAGAAAATAGGCACTATAGGTGTACGAAATCACAGCGCTGAAGAAATGACAATCCTGAGTGTAACAAGCGACAACGATGAGTTTACCGCTACAGCTCCTTCTAAAAAGGCCGGTTTGCTCGAAACCATAAATATTCCGGTGGAATATATCAGCGCAGAACCCGGAGAACGTGTTGCCAACCTGACTATAGAAACTAATCTCGGTACTGTAACTGCCAAGGCTGTGGCTAAGGTATGCGAAGAGCCTGATTATTCAACTCTTGTATCTGAAGGTAAAGAATATATAACATTTGGTGTTGACGAAGATTATCCTTTCGTATTGGAGGATGGAAAAGCCTACAACATCACTTCCAAACATCCGGATGCATGGGAGACAAGTTCGTCACTGCCTTTTGAAATCACAATTCCTGAAGGAATGGTAGGACGCCTTGAATATTCCGGCCATGCATGGGGAACTCCTGCTGGCAATTATGGAACAGATCCACTCTGGGACTTCGGTTCTATCGAAATTGTACTTGCCAAGAAGGTACTCGGTAGCGATGGTTTTATGGCTTGCTGGTATGATAATGACGTTGATATCTACTCTGATTACTGGAGAGACCAGAGAGAACCCGGCGATGAGTTATTCTCAGATCTCCAACAGAATCTTCCCGAAGGAACCAACGTCGGTATGTTCCGTTATTATCAAGGCGGCAACATGACATGGTATGGCGAGGACCGTATCGAAATTACCGATATTAAGGTAATCGTAGAAGACCCTTCAGCTCCCGGTTCTGTAGAAGGTATCATTGACATCAATAACTGTACTTCCGAATACTTTGACCTTCAGGGACGTCGTCTCGAAGCTCCGGTTAAGGGTATTAACATTGTCCGTATTTCAGATATACACGGCAATGTTGTAACCAAAAAGGTGATCCGTTAAAATCTGACTCTTCAGAACAAAAAGAATTGAAGACTTCTATAATGTGTTAAACACACCATGAAAAGAAATCTTATTCTCTTGATAATGGCATTGGTAGCCCTGAATTGGGCTGCCAATGCCCAACTTACAAGCCATACTCTCGGCTTCTGTGACGGACAGGTAAAGACAAGTGCAACTGATGGATTTTCTATCTCGGACGCTGATCAGGATGTAAGCGCCGCTATCTTTATTCCTGCTTCTACCGCCAAGGTATATGCAGGTTGTGAGATTGCGCAGATTAATGCAGGTCTTGCCTCTACTCTCAATGTGGAAACTCTTGCGGTATGGATTCGTACTTCACTCGATGGTGAAGACCTTGTCAGCGCCTCGCTGTCAAAGACAACCGAGCCCGCCATACAGAAAGGTTGGAATACCTTCTCTCTTCCTACCCCATATATCATCCCTGCTGACACCGAAGGCTTCTACATCGGCCTCACTTTCCATCAGAAAGGAAATTCTGTTGGTCTTTCTGTAGTACAGGGACTTCCCTTTGTAGACAATTCTTTATGGGTGAAACTTGGTAACGATGCCGAATGGACTGACCGCTCCGAAGAGGGTATTCTCCCGATCGAAGCTATGGTGACCGGAGAGAATCTGCCTAAAGTAAACTTGGCGCTTACCGGTCTGCATGTACAGCCTTCCGTTTCAGTCTCAAATGGTGAGATTTCCGGCTCAATAACCGTAACAAACCGAGCTGAAGCTGTTACCGGATTTGACATTGTATGTTCTATTGACCATTGCGAGGATATACAGACAAAACATGTTGATGTTGCTTTGGACTACAAAGAATCAAAGGAAATACCGTTTTCATTTGTTTTCGAAGGTCTGATTGAAGGCGACCATGTTTTCAATGTATTACTCGCAGGCATCAATGAAGGTGAAGATGTCAATATTGATGACAATGTGATGTCGGCCACATTCTCTGCCGTGTCACTGTTCTACCCGCGTAATGTAGTAGTCGAGGAATTCACTACCGAGATGTGTGTCAATTGTCCGCGTGTAGCCGGATACATGCACGAGATGCTTGAGACTGCCGGTGCTGACGGACGTGTCATAGCTATCTGTCACCATTCCGGATTTGGTACTGACTGGCTCACAATTCCCGCCGACGTGACATATTTGGGTCTTTACGGTAATGTCAGTCCGTTTGCACCTGCAATATTTGTAGATCGCTTTACAGCTGATTATCTGCCCGGATATGACAACGATTCTTCTGTGATGCTTCCGGAGTCAGCCGAAGAGTTAGCTCAGGCTGTAAATACCCGTAAGGAAGTTCCGGCATATATATATCTGGATTTGGAAGTAGAACTTACAGACGGCAATGCTCATGTGAAAGTGACAGGCGAACGCGCTACAGAAATTTTTACAAACAATCAGCCGCGTATTGTAGTCGGCCTTTTGGAAGACAATATTCCTGCTTTGCACCAAGCCGGTGTTGAAGAGGGTGAGACCTATATACAGCAGCATGTGAACCGGGTTTATAACTCTATTTGGGGTGAATATCTCAATTTTGATGATAATACCTATAGCTATGAGTGCGATCTCGAAGTCAAATCAGGATATGTCAAGGAAAATCTCAGCGTAGTAGCTTATATATGGGATTATGAC
>CAMWKC010000281.1 GCA_947174735.1 uncultured Porphyromonadaceae bacterium | reverse complement strand
AAACTATAGCCCTTCCTAACTGACTTGACAGTCCGAACTTCTCAGTTTGTGGAAACTTCATGATTAATCTGTAAACATCCTTAACTAAAACACGGGATTTTTGCCACGCCTCAAGTTTCTCAAAAGTGAATTGTTCCATAATAAATTAATGAATTATCATAACGTGTCTTTTACTAAGAATTTAAACTTTTCTCTTTCCGTTCAATCCAACCCGCTCTCCACCCTCCACTCTTCACTCTCCACTCTTCACTCTCCACTAAATCATCTTATTGTTTGTCGCTGCAATGATGGCTTCCGTGATATTGCGTACTTCAAGTTTTTCAAAGATCTGCTTACGGTATTTCTTGATAGTTTCAGGAGAGAGATACATCCTGTCGCCTATCTCCGTTATGGTATATCCCTGTATTGAAAGGGTAATCACCGTCTTTTCTCCGTCGGTGAGGACAGGCATACTACGTCTGTCCCATCTTCGGGTAAGCCTGTTGTATTCAAAGAAATTAGGAGAGCCGACACGGTGTATCTCAATATGGCCCGGTGTGGTATGATTGGAGAGGGATACGACACAAAGCGCAAGCCATATACGTCCGTCGGAGGTAAGGGCAATAGGAGTGAGCTTATGGTTTATGAGAATCGGATGGCCGTTGTTTATGATATGGAAATCATACTGTATATACCAGTCCTTTCGTTCATCAACCGGAATGGTACTTTGAAACGCAAATCCGGCTCTGTTCAAATCAATCAGAAGAGCTTGCTCATCTTTCGGTACATATTCAAGATAGAATCGGTAGCCTAATTTCATCATCTGCTCCGGTGACAGCCCGCACAGGAACATCGGATTCGGTGAAACATACAGGAAGTTCCGCTTGAAATAGTCGATTATATAGACACTCTGATAAGTAGAGCGTGAGAACGCCTCAGCCGACCGGATATATTCACCCACACTGCTGTAGTTAAGTTCCTCCGGCAGCTTTACCTCATTGTCCGGTATGAAAAAATCATCTATATTGCTTTGCAATGGCATCATATCTGTAGTATGCTGTTTTCATCTATCAAATGTTTTTTCGTTTTCTATTGTGTTCTCGGTAACCTGACTTCGTCAATGTACCATCCAAAATTTGTCGTTAGCATCGTAAGGAATCTGTTGTAGCCGTTTGCCTCAAGCTCTGCGATGTTGTCATTGTTCATAAGGCCAGAGTCTGTTCCCTTTCTCCAGACGGTCAAGGTCATTGAGTATGCCTCCGGCTATGCAGTTCATTTTTTCTACACCATTCAGCGTAGCCGTCCGGAAAGTTATTCGTATCTGTTTCAGCTTTCATAATACAAAATAAATATAAATTTTACCAATAACGTCCTAACTCTCAAATACTATGACTAAATTTGCATTCGATAGGTTTATACCGTCAAGATATTTGGAAAATAAGAAGCAGTATGCTCTCTTGTAAG
This sequence comes from uncultured Porphyromonadaceae bacterium, assembly GCA_947174735.1. Classification (GTDB taxonomy): domain Bacteria; phylum Bacteroidota; class Bacteroidia; order Bacteroidales; family Muribaculaceae; genus Lepagella. Next base: position 2,014 of record CAMWKC010000281.1, on the reverse strand, counting down.
TCGATAAAGTAGGAAATTCAAGACACTACACAAGGATAGTATAGAGGTTTCACGCTTACAGTATGGGCGGCTGTACAATAACATTCGTATATAAAACGAGATATAATACTTAAAATGAAGCAGAGCAATATTTTAATTTGATTATTGGTTGGGCCATAATGGGGCTTCATGTAGCCATCGAATAACGCTAAAATAACGGTATTAGTAGAAGATGACAGACCTGCCTTGGAATATACCGATGCTGACAGAACGTTTAGTATTATACTTGAGATAACAAGCGACAGCTTGATGACATGTAACAATAATTTCTTAGGTAAGGATGAAATTCCTTTGATACTGGATACAAGTAACCTAGATTTTCCTGATCTATTCTCCGAATGGTTTACATCAATGGATTCCATTCAAATAAACCGACTCAAAAACGGCTCGGAACTTCACATATCAGTAGAAACTGGTGTTACTGACACAACTATCGAAAATGTTAAAAGCAACGTCATAAAATGCGGAATTGAGGAGATGGCTATATCCAATTTTTTAACCATGAATCTTACATTGCGCCCATACAAGTCTTCGGATGCCACAACAATAACCTTGTGGATTAAAAACGAGTATCTTATGTGTCAATGGTGCGCTGACAGATATGAGCATTAGATAAAAACTTTAACCAACAATATCTTAAATGAACAACAATAAAAGTCATACTCGACTAAAGGAAATCGGGTTCAACAGGGAGTTCTGGAAAATGCTGAATTTAATAGTTAGTAACTCGGAAATAGTCATTGATAGATCTAAGGGAACTAACCATCCGAAGTTTGCAGATTTTCTGTATAAGGTTGATTATGGATACTTGAAGAATACAAATTCAATGGATAATGAAGGGATTGATGTATGGGTCGGAACGGGAGAGAAGAAAATTGATGCTATAATGTGTATAGTTGATTTATTGAAACGTGATTCTGAAATTAAGATCTTGATAGGATGTACAGAGGAAGAAAAACAACTGATTTATCAGACTCATAATGAATCGCAATGGATGAAAGGCATATTGATACGTAGATAACTATTCTTTCAACTCCTGTATCTATCTGGAGTATTCGGTATCTGTCTTGCCAAGCTTGCTCATATAAAGAATAAAGAAGAATTACATTACAAACTAATTATAAGGGGAGATTTACGAAATTTTTGTGGATTACACAATAGCCTCATCGTAAACTCTTAATTGTAATGATGATTAGAATTTATGTGTCAGATTTTTTAGTAATTTTACATTCTTAAAGACCCCTACAAGAGTCTTTTTTATAAAGTGCATATAAACGGTATAATATACAAATATCAAATATCTATTTTATTTATGCTTGCTGTCTTGGCGAGCATTGTTGTTTCATGCAATAGTAACTCTGCTTTAAAAAGTAATTTTAATGAGGCGGAAAGCATGATGAATGAATTCCCTGATTCTGCATTGGCTATTCTTCGAAGCATAGATAAGTCGTGTCTCAAATCTAAAGCTGAACAGGCTCGATATTCCCTGCTGATGTCTCAGGCTCTTGATAAAAACTATATTGATACTACGAGCTTTAATATTCTTCAGCCTGCTATTGACTACTACTTAAGGAAAGGTTCTGCCGATGAAAAACTGAGAACCTATTATTATCAAGGACGAATATACCAGAATAGGGAAAATAATGATTCGGCTATGCAAAGCTTCATGCGTGGCAGAGAATATTGCGCACAAGCATCGGATACTCTGACAAGGGCAAATCTCTTGGTTGCGCAGGGAACGATTTTATCTACGACCTATAAATTTGAGGATTTTATTGAAGTAAATCTTGAAGCTGCTAAATTATACAGCGAATTAGGGCGCACCGACTATGAAATATTAAGCCTTGCTAACGCTTTGGATGGCTGTATTCTAAATGATAATAAAATTCGTGCTGACAGTATTATGTCAATAGCACACAATAAAGTAAGCAGAAATACTGAATACGCTTCTGCTATATCTCCATACGTTCTATTA
>CAMWKC010000280.1 GCA_947174735.1 uncultured Porphyromonadaceae bacterium | reverse complement strand
GTATGATTTGATACCGTATAAACCGTCAAGCTGGTGCATTGAAGCAGAAGCTATGAGAGCAAGGTTTGTGCCATGCTCACGATTAAGGACCAGAGCATGTTTCATATAAGCCTGATAACGGTATGTATCAAGATTTATAAGAAAGGGATGCTTCAGTTTGTGACCATCATGGCTGACAATCTGTCCGGCGCGGCTACGTTCGGAAAGAGTAGAGAAGCCGGCATGCATAATATAATGCTCACTGAAATAATTCCAGCGGTTCATGAAATTGAACTGTCTTACCGAAGGAGAGTCAGCAAAACCGTTGCCGTTGGAATCATGATCTGTAAAACGATTCTCAGCATGACCGAGCACTTCCATATTTAGACCTTGGCTAATGTTGAAATTAGCATCAGCATTAGCTTCGAGGCGTGTGTCGGAATCGAAATAGGCGTTGAGAGTAACTCCCGGGTCGTCCTGAGGTTTAAGGTACTCCACATCAATCTGACCGGTAATGGCTTCATAACCATTCTTAACAGTTGAAGCACCTTTGGAGACACGTATGCTTTTCAGCCATGGTCCGGGCACATAACGAAAAGCGAACGGTGCCGCCGCACCTCGGAAATCAGGAATATTTTCAGACATCATCTGTACGTATGTACCTGCGAGACCAAGGAGTTTTATTTGTTTGGCTCCGGTGGCCGGATCAGCATAATCAACATCGACAGAAGGATTTGTAGTAAAACTTTCGCCTAAGTTGCAACAGGCAGCTTTGAAGAGTTCATCCTGACCTACCTTGAAGCCTGTCTCAGGACCGGAAAGGGCAAAAGTGGAAGGACGGCGTTTCGTAACCACATAATCTTCAAGATTATAAGTAGCTATAGAATCGCTTGGTTCATCGGCCATAGCCGAAAAAGACATAAAGGTTGCGACAGCCCATGTCATACAGGCTCGGCGCGGTGAGAGGAGAGGGGAATAAAATGGCAAAACAGTATTAAGCATCATGGAAATACCGGGTTGTACATATTAAACAACGTAGGCCGGTGACTTTATATTATTTTCATAATTATGCCTCCGTATATAACCAAAACCCTTCTCCAGCCGTTTTAATTACACGGAGTCCCTATAAAAGATTAAGTAAGGAATAAATAGTTTAAAAGGGTACCTGTAACCGACGGTTGCGATAAAATAATTAAATTTGCATCCCGAAAACCTTAAGCGGAATTACGCATGACACATCCAAAAGGAAAGAATCTTTACGGTATCTTCAACGACAGTTTCCCTCCCATTCTTGACGGAGTGACGCTGACGGTACAGAACTATGTCTACTGGCTGAGCCGTATGGGACGTCAGCCGTGTGTGGTAACACCATGGAATCCTGTCAGAACAGAAGTTGACTATGATGTGATGCGTTTTTTCTCGCTGCCTATAGCTTCGCGTCGTCCTTACCGTTATGGTTATCCGAAACTTGATCCGTTTATATGGCGTCGTCTGTTATCTACTGATTTTAAACTACTTCATTCACATTGTCCTTTCTCTTCAGGACGTCTTGCTGTATATGTAAAGCGTCATACCGGTGTGCCGCTTATAGGAACCTTTCATTCAAAATACCGTGAAGACCTTAAACACTCTTTCAAGTATCTGCCCTGGTGTGTGCCTATAATAATGAAGCGTATTCTCAATTTCTTCAATGCCTGTGACCATGTGTGGATACCTCAGGCACAAGTCGAGGAAACGGTGCGTGAATACGGGTACAAAGGTAAGCTGACTGTAGTCGAGAACGGCAATGACTTCACAGCATTGGCCGATGAAGCCAATCTTGATACCTACAGACTTAATGCGCGTCGGCGTTTGGGCTGCTCTGAAGATAAGTTGCAGCTTCTGTTTGTAGGACAGCATATATGGGAGAAGGGAATAGGTATGATAGTCGATGCCCTTGCGATTCTGAAAGACAGCACTGATTTTCACATGCACTTCATCGGACAAGGCTATGCTGCCCACGAACTTCAGCAGCGTGTCGAACAGCTCGGATTCGCCGACAGGGTGACGATGCACGGTGTGTTGCAGGGACGTGAGATATTGGCTGACCATTATGCTGCCAGTGACTTATTTATTTTTCCGTCTATGTATGACAATGCACCGCTTGTGGTACGCGAGGCAGCCGCTATGGGTACACCGTCGATACTGGTTAACGGTTCGACGGCCTCTGAAGTAATTTCTGACGGACACAACGGTTTTTTGACCGGTAACAGTGCTGCTGAACTTGCTGAAGCTATCCGTACTCTTGGTAAAGATAAAGAACTTAGGAAGCGCGTAGGGCTTGAAGCACGCCGCACACTGGTGCGAAGCTGGGAGAATGTGGTGGAAGAAGTAGCCGCACGTTACGATGACATTCTGGCGAATCACAGACGCCGTTAAGATTAAGATAAAGCAATCTGTACAGGAAGTAAACAGCAACAATATATGACACAGACACAGGGTGCGACAATGCCCGACAAGAAGTTCTTCGCGCTATGGAAAGTACTGTTGCCCGTGGCCATAGGTCTCGGTGTGGTAGTGGCTATGTTCATGCATGATGCCCGTAAGGAAGACCTTGAACAGGTGCTTGCCAGTATTAACGGCAGTTCGCGGGCAGTAGGGTGCATTATACTTGCTTTTGCCTGCATGTTTGGCCGTGATTTCGGCCTGTCATGGCGATTCAGAGCTCTGACTGATTATCAGTTGAGCTGGGGAAAGGCTTTTAAAGTGGACTTTCTGTGTGAATTTACATCGTGTATCACGCCTTCGGCAGTAGGAGGCAGCAGTCTGGGTATGGTGTTTCTTAATTCGCAGGGAATCGAATTCGGCCGGGCTACCACACTGATGATTACGACACTTTTTCTTGACGAACTATTTTTTGTCATCGGCTGCCCGCTGGTTATACTGTTTACCGGTGATATTATCTTTGCCTCGGGTGACGTTACTTTCAGCCACGGCATAAAGCTGACTTTCTGGCTGGTATATTCAGCTATTGCCGTATGGACATTTATTCTTTTTATGGGTATAATAGTACGGCCTAACTGGATACGCAACGTTCTGGTACGTGTGTGCAACTTCAAATGGCTACGCCGCTGGCAGTCACAGGCGCAGACATTAGGTGATAATATGGTGGCCACGTCCCGTGAGCTGCGTACCAAGCCTTTCGGTTTCTGGCTGGAAGTGTTCGGCGGAACAGCTTTGTCATGGATTTCACGTTATCTTGTAGTTAATGTGCTTTTCTGGGGTTTCCTTCCGCAGGACGATCCGGACCAATGGGTAATTCTGGCCCGTGAATTTGTTATATGGGTTGTACTTATGGCGTCGCCTACTCCCGGTGGTGCCGGACTCAGCGAGTGGATATTCTCGGAATATTACGGTGACCTTGTGCCTGTGGCCGGTATGGCGCTGGTAATGGCTGTAATGTGGCGTATAGTAAGTTATTATCTCTATCTGGTAATAGGAGTCTGCAT
>CAMWKC010000279.1 GCA_947174735.1 uncultured Porphyromonadaceae bacterium | reverse complement strand
TCCATCTCACGTGCACTGTAAGTTCGTCCGGTCACGATATAGAACTGCGACCCCGACGAACGCCGTTCGGGATTGACACTGTCACTTGTACGGGCAGCTGCCAATGCACCGCGACGGTTGAAATGGCGCGGATATTCTATCTCAGCCGGTATAGTGTAATCGGGTGAACCGGAGCCCAGCCGTTGTCCCGGCTGTGCCTCACGCGAATCCGGGTCGCCAGTCTGCACCATAAAGTCCTTGATGACACGGTGAAACAGCAGACCGTCGTAATAGCCTTCCGTCACAAGCTTCACGAAATTGTCGCGATGCTGAGGAGTGTCGTCATAGAGCATTACCTTTACAGGACCTTCAGTCGTAAGCAACTCGACTACGGGACCTGTCTTAGAGGTTGGAGTTGTCATGTTAGGTGTGACTTGTTGTGCCAGCCCGCTTATTATGGCGACAGCCAGCAGGGTGATTACTATAAATAATTGTCTCATTACGTTACTTCTCTTGGTATATTACGACACAGACCGCTATGTTTTCAACACTTAGGACGTTCGTAGATTCGCTTGTAGATACGACGGAAGTTATCGTCACTGGCACGTAGCTCTTCAGCACGCTCCATATAATCGGCTCCCCATATAGCTTCAAGCAGCGAACCTATGTAACGACGTTCACGATCCTTGTCAATAGCCCCTTCTATAAGGAGAGGCAGCCACGGTTCGTAACGTTCATAATCCATCGCACTTAGAAAACGAGCGCTACTGGCCAAAAACTGACCGGTAGTGTCCACTTTGCGTAGATTAGCGACAAGAGCGTCCATCTCTGCGTCACAGCTGTCACTGTTGTTGACGATATATTCGTATGTCTCCATACCGTCAGAGTCGTTTTCCAATATCTTTTGTAGGTCGTTCATTTTTGCGGTTAGATAATAATCTGCAAATGTAGGCATATTTGTGAAATTATTAATATTTTTTGGTTTATTTTTTGCTCCCGTCTCCCCAAAGACTTTAATATTCGTCCCTTTTTTATTAATTTTGCAGAGTTTTCAGGTTATGTAAGCCCCTTCGGAGCTTACATAGAACCTCCCAACACTTAATGATTTTTCCTCTCAGCGAAGATATGGATAATCCGAAATTTGCTATCGTTCTTGGTCGCCAATACGGTGCCGGCGCCCGACGTCTGGCCTCCGAACTGGCCAGACGTCTCGGAGCAGCCTACTACGATAAGGAGTTGCTCGATGAGGCGGCCAAACGTCTGGGCTATGACCTGAGCCTGTTCTCGGCTGCTGACGAGCGACGTCCCTCTATGCTGCGCGGTATGTGGCTGCACGGATTCGGCATGGGAGGCAATACAGACGCATTGTCAGGCGAAACACTTTTCCAGGTGCAGGCTGATGTATTGCGTGACATTGCCGAGCGTGATAACTGCGTCATCGTAGGGCGTGCGGCCGACTATGTACTGCGGAATCATCCTAATATGGTAAGTATATTTCTGCATGCTCCCGCCGAACATAGAGCCGCCAACATTGTGGCACGCGGCGAGTGTGGTAATATAGCTGATGCCGCCGACATGGCCAGGCGCCATGACCGACGTCGCGAGGAATTCTATAATTATTTCACCGGGAGCCGCCGTTGGGGACGTGCACACAACTATGACCTTACACTTGATGCTTCGCGTATCGATCCTGATACTCTGGCGGAGATAGTAATGTCTTATCTTTCTGCCCGAGGCATAAAACCAGCGGATAACAAAGCCTAAGATATACGGCAGAGGCGCGGTCTGTCGCTTGTCGTCATTATGTGCGGCAAGAGGAAAGTCCGGGCAACTCAGAGCAGCGTGTTTCCTAACCGGAAGCCGAGGGCAACCTCGGGGATAAGTGACAGAAAACAACCGCCGTGCTCCGACAGTCGGACACGGTAAGGGTGAAAAGGCGGGGTAAGAGCCCACCGGCCCGGCTGGTGACAACCGGGGCCGCACATCCCACGTGTTGCAAGGCCAAATATACCGGCAGTCAAGGATTGCTCGTCCATTGCCGGGGGGTAGGCTGCTTGAACCGGCTGGCAACAGCCGGTCTGGATAAATGACAGACACCGACAGCTCGTATCAGAGCTATCGGTACATAACCCGGCTTATAACGCCTCTGTTTTTTAACAACGGTCCATATCCAAATGATATGGACCGTTGTTTCTTATATAAAGCATACTCTATTTGGGTTACTTTAACTTTATCCCTACATTCCGCCCCACTATGAAACAGAAACAATCTAACGGTAAAGAAAACAAACAATCTCTTTTCACCCGTCTCTACGACAAAGCAATGGCTTTTTATGAATATTGCACTGTCGGAGTATGGCGTTCGTCCCAACGTTCTTTAGGCGTCATTATCATAAAGACAGCAGGTCTGTCAGTACGCTCATTTCTTGACCGGGGATTACAGAATAAGTCCACTTCACTTACTTACAATACCGTACTGGCTATTGTACCGGCTCTGGCCCTGGTCTTCGCGATATGCCGTGGCTTCGGTTTCCAGAATCTTCTGGCCGAAACTCTGCGGCAATATATTCCCGGGCAGGAAAAAGCCGTCGATACAGCCCTGTCATTTGTAGATTCTTACCTCAACCAGGCCTCACAGGGTATATTTGTGGGTATAGGTCTGGTCATGCTGTTGTGGACTCTCATATCATTGCTGTCAAATATCGAAGAGGCCTTCAACAATATATGGGATATAAAGCGTGACCGTACTTTCTTCCAGAAAGTCACCGACTATATTTCACTCTGTTTGATAGTCCCGATTCTTCTAATCTGTTCTTCGGGTCTGTCGATTTTCATGTCTACCACTTTGCAGGAAAAACTTCATCTCCCCTTCCTCACACCACTGATAAATATAGCTCTCGAGCTCTCGCCGCTGATTATGGTGTGGCTCGCATTCTCGCTCAGTTATCTGCTTATTCCGAATACCAAAGTAGAATTCAAGTGTGCAGCTATATCAGGTGCGATATGTGCTATAATGTTTCAGATACTACAGCTGTTATTTGTCAATGGTCAGATTTATGTAGCTAAGTATAATGCTATCTACGGTTCGTTTTCTTTCCTGCCTCTCTTGCTGATATGGCTCCAGCTGTCGTGGCTCATATTATTGTTCGGATGCGTACTTACCTATTCGCTTCAGAATGTATTTGCCTTCAACTATCTCGGCCAGGTATCTGATATAAGCCGTTCCTATATGCGTCAGATTACAATAGCCGTTACAGCTATAATAGTACAGCGCTTTAACGAAGGACTTGCTCCTATGAGTCGTAATGACATCTCGACTTCATACGGCATACCGGTGCGTCTGGTGGGCTATATCTGCGATCATCTCAAAAGAGCCGGTCTGTTAAATTTCGTGCTGCTTAAAGACGACATTCTTGGTATGAGCCCTGCTATAGCACCCGACCAATGTACTATCGGCTCGGTATTCCGTGCGCTGGACAACAAAGGAGA
>CAMWKC010000278.1 GCA_947174735.1 uncultured Porphyromonadaceae bacterium | reverse complement strand
AGAAAGTATTATGGAAAACACACAAGGCGCCAATCCGTGAGGACAGGCGCCTTGAGCATTTTAAGAAGTAGGGTAGACTTCAGGGACATAAGGGGGCATTGAAGCGTCGTCGTTCCGGGTCATGCCACCAGCCCCATTTGTTGAAATAACGTATCATATTCCAGGTGTGTATGGCAAGCAGTTTCTTGTTGTGGTAGGAACCGGCACGGTGATCGTGTATTACGGTTTCGTTCGGATAATAGAGAGTTTCGTAATAGCGGTGTATGCGGCGTGTCAGGTCAATATCTTCAGGATACATGAAAAAACGTTCGTCGAAAAGACCGACACAACGCAAAGCATCGGTACGCAATAGCATAAAACTACCCTGATGATAAGGTATGTTGTGTTCTATGTCAGGGTCGAGATGCTGTAGTGTGTAACGTCTGTTGCGGCCGGCAAACAACCGTTTCGGCAAAAAGCGCCGACCAAACACATCTAACGGTGTGGGTAGCATACGCACCGCAGGCTGACGACTTCCGTCAGGATAAACAAGACGCGGCTGTAACTGGCCTACTTTATGGCGTGCATTCATGACAGCTATAAGTCGCGGCAGTACCTCCGGTTCAAAACGGACATCGCTGTTAAGCACCAGATGATAATCGGCATTGATAGCAAGCGCACGGCGTATAGCAGCATTATGACCGGCACCGTAGCCCGGATTACGCAGTGGTATATATTCTGTTCTCGGTATGTCGACGACAAAATTCTGTATGCGTCGCTCACCACCATTATCGACTATATAGATGCGCTTCACCTCATCACACCGAAGTGAATCAAGACAAGCACGCAGTTCCTGCCTGTCAGTATGGTAGGTCACAATTGAGACTGTTGTGATACTCATGAATGTCAAAATAAAGACATCAAAAACTAAAAATTTAGACCAGGAGGCCTATCAGACTACGAAAATAACGAAATTTTAAGACTTCTGTACCAATTAAAGCGTGAAAAATGATTAAATTTGCCTCTACATAATATCAGACCGAAGCGCGGTTGTAATACAATCTGAAAATGCAGCATAGAAAAACTGTCACAATATACGGTGCATCGTCACCGGATATAGAAAAATGTTATAAGGAAGCCGCTTTTGAAACGGGACGTCTTTTAGCCACCGCAGGCGCAGCTGTAGCCTGCGGCGGCGGTCGTAGCGGACTTATGGCAGCCGTGATTGACGGTGCCCTGGAAGCCGGTGGGTACACTATCGGGATTTTGCCTGAATTTATGGAACACCGAGGCTGGGGACACACAGGCCTGAGCGAAAAGATAATAACTCCCGACATGCATACCCGTAAAGAGCGCATGCTTACTATGGCAACAGGTATTATAGCACTCCCCGGCGGTGTAGGCACTCTCGAAGAACTGTTGGAAACTATAACATGGCGTCAGCTTAATCTTTATCACGGGCATGTAGTCATTCTTAATACAGCCGGCTACTACGATCCGTTAGCAGCCATGCTCGAACGCAGTATCGAACAGCACTTTATGCACCATGATCACCGGGAACTATGGCAGATAGCCGCTACACCCGCCGAAGCAGTCCGTATAGCACTAAGTGAAGACTATCATGGTGACTTCAGTCAGAAAATCCATGTCGGCTGACATTGAAACCGGACAGAATTTATTAATTTTTAAGAACTAAACTTTCGGCATCCTAACGATACTGTGGTATCTCACAGCATCGTAATTATTATAATCCGTATTCATATCCATGAAACCTACAATTAAAATATACTGCCGTAACATATCATCTTATATAGATGTGGAGGGAGGCGAGACATTGATAGAAGTGGCTTCAAGACTGTTTGGTGACAGTGATTTTACTCCCGTATGTGCTATCGTGAATAATCGCTCTGAGGATCTCGGTTTTCCGATATTCATGCCTAAACAAGTGGAATATCTCGATGCTACCAGCGCCGTAGGACGCCGCACTGTAGTGCGTTCTTTGTGTATGTTGCTTTACCGTGCTGTATGCGATATTCTGCCTGACTCCAATCTCCGTATAGAACACAGTATCTCTCACGGTTATTATTGCCGTCTTGTTGATCCCGATACACAGGAGGCCCAGAATATAGACCCTGAGACTATTGAACAGTTGCGTGTACGTATGCAGCAACTCGTAGAAGCAGATCTACCCTTCGAACGCAAAGAACGACTTACTGAAGACGTACTGAAACGTTTTCGCCGTCAGCGCCTAACGGCAAAGGTGCTGCTTCTTGAAACCACACGCCGTCTCTATACTACATATTATACTCTAGACGGTATAGCAGACAGTTTCTACGGACCCTTAGTGCCCAATACAGGTCTGCTTAAAGTATTCGATTTGCTTCCGTGGAAAGACGGTATGCTTCTGCTGCCTCCGGACAGTACCAATCCTAAAGTACCGGCTACACCTGTAGTACAAGAGAAGATGTACCGCGCTTTCACAGAACATCTCAGATTCAACCGTATTATCAGAGTATCGAATGTCGGTGAACTCAACCGTGCAGTCCGTACACATCAGACTTCACAGCTTATAAATGTTGCCGAAGCCATGCACGATAAATTGCTCGGCAAGATAAGCGATCAGATACTTGAGCGCCGGCGTCAGGGTGGCGGACGCATAGTGCTTATAGCCGGTCCATCATCGAGTGGCAAGACTACAACTACAAAGCGGCTCGGCATACAGCTCATGACCAATCTTATGACACCGAAGATGATTTCGCTTGATGATTATTTTATCGACCGTCATCTCACTCCGCGCGATGCTTCCGGTGACTACGATTATGAACATCTGCATGCTCTTGACCTTGAACGTCTCAATTCAGATCTGCGGAGTCTGCTTGACGGTGAGGAAATCAATCTTCCGACTTATAGCTTTGAGTTCGGACGCCGTATTGATAAAGACCGTCCGTTACGTCTTGAACCTGACGAAGTTCTGCTTATTGAAGGTATTCACGGTCTGAATCCGGAGCTTGTCAGCGGTCTTGACCAAGGAGATGTATTCAAAGTCTACGTATCGGCTCTGACCACTCTACGTATTGACAATCATAACTGGATATCAACTACTGACAACCGTCTGCTGAGGCGTGTGGTACGTGACCATCGTTACCGTCATATATCAGCTCTTGAAACTCTCCGGCGCTGGCCCAGTGTACGCCGTGGTGAGGAGCGCTGGATATTTCCCTTTCAGGAAAATGCCGATGCCACGTTCAATTCATCACTCATTTTCGAGCTTGGCGTCATGAAAGCTTATGCCGAACCGCTACTACATGATGTACCGCAGAACGACCCTCAATATGCCGAAGCTTTCCGCCTGCTGAAATTATTGGGTTATTTCGAGAATATACCTGTTGACCAAATACCTACTACATCATTGCTGCGCGAATTCCTCGGCGGCTCATCGTTCCACTATTGACCTTTATATCCCTTTCCGACGGGATGACTGACCAATGAAAGAATTTACGGATCATGATATAG
>CAMWKC010000277.1 GCA_947174735.1 uncultured Porphyromonadaceae bacterium | reverse complement strand
CCTCAGATTCCTCGGATAGCTCAGATTTCTCAGATAGCTCTGATTTGATTAGCAGGGAAGGGCAGCGTTAGTCTTGTGTACTGCTTCTGCACTCTTAGCGAAGAGCTCTTTCTCCTCGTCATTAAGAGGGAGTTCGATGATACGCTTGATACCGCCTTTACCAAGTACACAGGGTACACCGATGCAGAGGTCGCTGTGACCGTATTCGCCTTCCAGCAGAGCGGAGCAGGGAATAACAGCGTCCTGATCGTGGATAACAGCCTCAACAACTTCTGCTGCTGCTGCACCGGGAGCATACCATGCTGATGTGCCGAGCAGTTTGGTAAGTGTTGCACCGCCTACCATAGTATCGGCAGCTACTTTGTCAAGCTGTTCGCAGCTGAGCCAGTTGCATACAGGCACACCGCGCAGAGTAGCGAAACGTTTGAGAGGTATCATAGTAGTATCGCCGTGACCGCCTATTACCATACCTTCGACTTCGTTGGGGTTAGCACCGAGAGCCTGGCTGAGGTAATATTTAAAACGGCTGCTGTCAAGAGCACCACCCATACCGATAATACGGTTCTTAGGCAGACCTGAAACCTTATGGATAAGGTAAGTCATAGTATCCATAGGGTTAGATACGCATACGATGACAGCATCAGGGCTATATTTGAGTACGCTTTCAGTCACCTGCTTAACGATACCGGCGTTAACACCGATAAGCTCTTCGCGAGTCATACCGGGCTTACGGGGTATACCGGAAGTAATGACAACAACATCGCTGCCTGCAGTGGCTGCGTAGTCGTTGGTCACACCTTTGATACGGGTGTTCATATCGAGAAGGTTAGCAGTCTGCATCATGTCCATGGCTTTACCTTCGGACACACCTTCCTTGATGTCAATCATTACAACTTCGTCAGCAATCTCGCGGATAGCCATGACATTGGCTGCTGTAGCGCCTACGTTGCCGGCGCCTACGACTGTTACTTTAGACATAGTTTTTGATAAAAACAATATTGTGTTTTATGGTTTGGGGTCAAATAGGGGAGATAAATGTGCTGAGAGAGAAAGCACTGAGGCAAAGTTAACAAAATTTACTGAGACAACCAACAGTAAGGTCAGTGTTTTTAAATCAATTCGCCTTTACCTTGACGTACAATCTCAAAGTCTCGGCTTGTACAGTCTATGACGGTTGACGGCTCGGTCTCTCCGTCTCCGCCGTCGACTGTAAGAGCCACACGTCCTTCGTATGCCTCGGCAACGAGTTCTGGATTTATAGCGTAATCGTCGTCATCAAATTCAATAGATGTTGTAAGCAGGGGGCGTCCGAGACGTTCCACCAGCTTCAGATCGGTACGACAATCGGGTATACGAATACCTACTACTTTACGTCCTTTGAAAGCTTTAGGAAGTGAGGAAGCTGTCGGAAAAAGGAAAGTGAAAGCACCGGGAGTATTAGACCTGAGCATTTTAAAAGCAGAGTTGTCGATGCGGGCATATTCAGCCGCCATGGATATATCGGCACATATAATTGACAGATGTGTCTTGTCGGGATTTATGCCCTTAAGACGACAAAGTTGTTCTATGGCTTTGGGACTCAGAGCATCGCACACTATAGCATACAGAGTGTCGGTAGGGAGTATTACCAAATCGCCGTTATCAATAATACGGATTATTTCGTCGAGTTGACGATCAGATGGGTTATCATTCCAGATTTTGAGGGTATCCATGACTTTTCGGAGTTTGGACGCAAAATTAGCGAAAAATTTTGGCTAATTTTGCGTCCGGATAATGAAACTAATGCCGAGAGGTAAAAACAGTACCTTCCACGGCAGTCAACAGACATAAAAAGATAATAACGGACATGAAGATAGGAATACTTGCAGCTATGGATAAAGAGCTTGAGCTGCTAACCGAACTGATGGAAAATGTCACTGAAGAAGATTATGACGGACTACACCTTTATCGTGGTGTTATAGGACCTCATGATATAACTGCTGCCAAATGCGGTATCGGCAAGGTTAATTCAGCACTTAATGCCTTCCGTATGATACGTTCGGAGTATCTTGATCTGATTATTAATTCAGGTGTTGCCGGAGGTGCGGATACCTCAATGCCGATAGGTTCATTGTTAATAGCCGACGGTGTGGCCTATCATGATGTATGGTGTGGCCCGGGTACAGTGTACGGGGCCGCTGACGGTATGGAACAGATATTCAAGCCCGATGACCGTCTGGTGATCATGGCTCATGAGTTGCTGGGTAAAAAGGATGGGAATGTACGTTTCGGTCTTATATGCAGCGGCGATAAATTCATATCCAGTCCTACTGAGATAGAAGAAATCAAGACACATTATCCTGATGCATTGGCAGTAGATATGGAATCGGCTTCGATAGCTCAGGTATGTCGTATGAACGGTGTGCCGTTCAATATTGTACGTGTAGTAAGTGATACTCCCGGGTCAGGTGAAAATGTACAGCAATACCGTAATTTCTGGAATGAAGCGCCACATAAGACCTTTGAATCGTTACGTACACTCATAGAACATCTTGACTAATATCTGAGACCAGGGAATTATAAAAAAACTTTTTGACATCCGATGAGTCAGAAAATCAAAAATCTTATGCTGCCCCTGGCTATGGTGTCGGGGGCGGTTTTTCATAAATGGATGGGCGAGCTGACATTTCTCTCGCCGTATCTTATCTTTATGATGTTGTTTATAACCTACTGTAAACTACGTCCGGGTGATTTTAAGCCCCATCGTATGCAGGCTGTATTACTGACGGTGCAGATGCTGCTGGCGGCAGCTGTCTACGGAGCTTTGACATGGTGGAATCATACTCTTGCCGAAGGTGTGTTTATATGTGTGTACATACCGACAGCCACAGCTGCTCCCGTTATTACTTCCATGCTTGGGGGCAGTATATCCAGTGTAGCCACTTTCTCACTGATAAGCAATCTGTTTGTGGCTGTTACCGGGCCTATTGTGCTGGCTGCTGTAGGTGATCATGCCGAATATACGTTTATTCAGTCTATGTTGCTCATTATGCGTGGTGTATTTCCGCTATTATTGCTTCCTTTAGCAGCTGCTTTAGGTGTACGTTACATTTTACCGAAGCTTCACAGCCGGCTTGTAGAGAAGCAGCAGATTTCTTTTTATCTATGGGCCGTATCGCTTGTGATTGTCGTGGGAAGCTGTGTGAGTTTTGCTATAAGCCACTGGCGGCCTGACAATACATGGACCATGATTCTTTTAGCTCTCGGGGCTTTAGCAGTATGTCTCATACAGTTCAAACTCGGGCGTATGGTAGGGGGACGATATGGTGATAAAGTATCCGGCGGCCAAGGCTTAGGACAGAAAAACACCGTACTGGCTGTTTGGCTTGCCCTGGCTTATATGCATCCTATAGCTTCTATCGCTCCGGCAGCTTATATTGCATGGCAGAACATTATCAATTCCTGGCAACTGGTCCGTCATCGTGGCTGACCAGACGCGCTTCATCACAATTATCTTTATTACGT
>CAMWKC010000276.1 GCA_947174735.1 uncultured Porphyromonadaceae bacterium | reverse complement strand
GGTGAGGTAGAGGGTAACGGTGTAGGTGAGTGCGGAGGCGGCAAGTTGACCCCATACGAGAATGGGGAGGCTATGGGCGAAGATTGTGGCGAATATAGCGATGACCATAAGGAGGTCTTTGCAGGCTTCGGCTATGACGAGGGTACGGCTGTAGCCGAGGGCGAGCAGATAATTGGAGTAAAGAGAGATGAGAACGATGAAGATGCCGCGTATGGTTAGTATTTGGAAGAGGAGTATGGCGGCGTCCCATTTGTGACCGAAAAGAGTATGGAAAAGGGGAGCACCGACGGCAGCAAGTCCGAGCATAGCAGGAAAGAGTATAAAGGCAGTGAAACGGTTGGCGCGTGAGACATAGCGTCGGAAAGAATCGGGGTCGTCCTGTACTCGTGAGAGTAGCGGTACGAATGAGGCGGTAAGTATCTGAGATATGGAGGCACTACCCATTTTGCTCCATTTGTCCGCCTGTGTATAGATACCCACATCGCGCATCGAGTAGAAAGCGCCGATTATAAAAGTATAGATATGCTGACAGAAGGTATTGAGTGCCGAGGTTGCCAGTACGCTGATACCTACACGCCACAGACTACGCAGTGAAGCGAGTTGAAAGCGGCCGGGCCACCAATGACCAGTTGCCCAGAGCCATATACATTTGATAAGAGCCATTGATACTGTCTGCCATACCAGTGCCCACGCGCCATAGCCAGCGAAGGCAAGCCATATACCTATTACGCCGGAACCTGTCAGTGCAAGAATATTAGCTACCGCTAACTGACGAATATCCATACGTTTCATCAGTTTATTAACCTGCACGATAGCCAGGCCATTTATGACAAACGACAGGAACATGACTTCGGAGAGCGGAATCAGCTCCATGGCTCCCTTGAATACACGCGGAATCAGCGGTGCCCCTATCCAAAGCACCACATATATAGTAACACTAAGTATGAGATTGACCCAGAATACGGTACTGTAATCAGCATTAGTAGGATCTTTTTTCTGAAGTAGAGCGGCGCCGAGGCCCGAATCGGTCAGTATTGTAGCAAAGGCCTGAAATACCAACAGAGCACCTACCAGACCGAAATCTTCCTGCGACAGGACATTAGCTAATACCACACCCACTACGGCATACAGTACCTGTGTGGCTACACGGTCGATTGTGTTCCACTTCAGGGTACGTGCCGTCTTAAGTTTAAGAGAAGGTTCGGTCATGTAATGTCAGGTCAGGAGAAGATTGAGGAGAGAGTAAGTATTTTGTCAGTCTTCGGCTATAGTGTCGATGACATTGCTGTCGGTAGTGCTCTGACGCAGCTGAAAAAGTTTGCCACCACCGGTTTTTCTTACCTTAGGCGAACCCTTATAATAAATCTTAGTCGAGCCTATGCCTTTGACATCAAGACGTTCAAGCGGCCAACAACCTATTGTGCCGTTACCTAAAATCTTGCAGCTTACTGAATTGGCTCTGAGCATATCAGCTTCAATCATACCTACGCCTACCATGCGGAATACAGCCTGCTCACATGAACCGCTGAGATTCAGAGTGCCGTTGCCTGTAGCCAGTGAAGCAGTGACTTTAGTAGCTCGTATGTCGTCAACTACTATGGCACCGTTACCTATCTGTATGGCTTTAAACTCCGCGCAAGGTGCCGGACTTAAAATAGTAAGTTTAAAATCGGATGAATTTTCGACTTCAGTCAGGAAGTCTGAGTAGACATAGACTGTCGGCAGGTCAGGCTGGCCGACGTCTTCAGTAGATACCTGTATACGCAGTGAACCCTTATTAAGCGAAAAAATAAAAGCATCTGCAAATCGTTCGTTACCTCTATAATATACGTAGCCTGTTGAATCAGGTACACAGCGGTAAACGACATTTACGTCATCAGTAACTTTCAGTTTGTCAAACTGCCCTATCTTCAGACGATAATCATGCATTTGCTGCGCCCGAGCCGGACTGATAACTGCTATAGAAATAAAGAGAAGAAAAAGTGCTCTGAGAGCATTGTAAAAGCACAGTGTAGAATTGTGTGAAGTTAAACGCATTTTTGTAAAGAAAAATGAGATGTGAAAAACGTGTCTCCTTACGGGGACGGATAATAGCCGAGTGTCGTGTCCGGCTCACCGCGTTGACGACGTCTCTGAGACTATAACACATCAGAGGGGTCGGATAGTTGAAAGAACCGACGGTTTATTTCATCAAAAATGTTGAATATCTCCTCCAGAGTCTCCGCTCTTAGCAGACGTATACGTGTTTCGCGAAAGTTAGGCAGACCCTTGAAGAGAGGTGAAGCCGCAAGATGACGACGTATGTGGAGTATGCCGCGATATTCATCGATACGTTGCACACTCTCCGTAACCTGACGGCGTAGCAGAGCAAATTTGTCTGTTACAGAAAGAGATTCACGTAGGGTGCCGTCGAGCAGGTCACGGACATCACGGAATATCCACGGTGCTCCGAAAGCAGCCCGACCAATCATTATACCATCTACTCCGAAGCGTTCGAAAGCCTCGCGAGCCTGTTCGGGAGTAGTAATGTCACCATTCCCGATTACAGGTATGTGCATTCGCGGGTCGTTTTTAAGCGCTCCGATAAGTGACCAATCAGCCGAACCGGTGTACATCTGAGCCCGTGTACGGCCGTGTACTGTCAATGCTGCTATGCCGCAGTCCTGAAGCATAGGTCCGAGGTCGGTGATAATTTTATTGTCAGCATCCCAACCAAGACGTGTCTTGACCGTCACAGGGATATTAACCGCCTGCACAATCCGTCGCGTTATATCAAGCATTTTCGGAATATCGCGCAACATACCGGCTCCAGCACCTTTTGAAGCAACCTTTTTGACCGGACAACCGAAATTTATGTCTATAAGGTCGGGACCTGCCTCTTCCACTATACGTGCCGCTTCGACCATAGCGTCAGCTTCACGGCCGTATATTTGTATGGCAACAGGGCGTTCACGGTCATCGATGTTGAGTTTACGGGTAGTCGAGGAAATATTACGTATTAAAGCCTCGGCTGATACAAACTCAGTGTACACCATAGCTGCTCCCTGTTCACGGCATATTAACCGGAATGATGCATCAGTTACATCTTCCATGGGAGCGAGCATCACAGGACGTTCGCCAAGGTCTATATTAGCTATTTTCATTATAGTTTCAGTTTCAACGTAGCGAAAGCGAGCAGCGATACTGGTCGGTAAGTAATTCAGCTACTTCGCGCATCTGTTCAGGTGTGACTTCCATGATACGTTCACGTGTATAACCGGCATCATGCACTTCGTCATAATACAATACACTCTTGCCTAAGCTCATGGCACGTGATTCGCGGTGATCAGTCGATACCGTCAGCTGACCGCAATATTGTCGTCGAGCTGCTTCAAAGGTCCTTAACGATAATGGAGACTGGGCAAGACGGTCGAGCTCTCTGTCGATAAGCCTGCGGCAACGTGCTACGTTAGCCGGGTCACAGCCGAAATATACAAGCATGACTCCGGCATCACTCAACAGACTCACACTGCTGTCAACAGTATAGACA
>CAMWKC010000275.1 GCA_947174735.1 uncultured Porphyromonadaceae bacterium | reverse complement strand
CATATATTATGATGTCAAGGAAGATGAAGCACCGGGTGGCACAATGCGGCGCTACGAGACTCCCGATGACCGGATGCCCGGTTACCGTCACCGCTCCTATCCGGTAAAATATGACTTTGCTACCGGACTGGCTACCCCGATAGCCTACGGCGGCAATACAGCGGGTGTACTCGATATTTCGGCCGACAGCCGAAAACTGCTGCTATCCGTCACTAACGATAAAGCCGACGAATATCCTTTCTATTTCACCGATGTTATCCAGATGGACTCAATCACTCTTCAGAGTGACACACTGTTGCGTCATTTAGGCTCATTCTCCGGTGCAGTTTACTCACCTGATGCCCGGACTCTGTTTATAACAGCCGGTCCGAGTTTCATGGATAATCTCGGCAAGAACTGCGGTGACCACCCTATCGCAAATGACTTCGACATACAGGGCTATCTTTTTGATATCGCCACACGTTCTGCCAAGTCTGTAACACGTGACTTCGACCCCTCCATCTCAGGACAGCCGGTATGGAACATAGCTGACAACACTATATATTTCCGTGGCGAGAAAGGCTTCGGTTATAATCTCTATGCCCTTGACCCGAAAACCACAGTCATACGCCAACTCGAAACGGCACAGCCTGTGGCCAACAATTTCTCCATAGGCACTAATGAAAGTCAGTGGCTGTCATACACAGGCAGCTCCTACACCTCAACAGGTTCGGCATGGCTGTTGAATCTGCGCAATGGGAAGACCCGTATGATAGACGACCCGATGGCCGATTATCTGTCACATATAAAAATGGGCGACATACAGACGTGGACATTCACCTCACGCGACGGCACGGAAATAGACGGACGTGTCTGTCTGCCTCCGGATTTTAATGCTAACGAGCGCTATCCGCTTATAGTTTATTACTATGGCGGTACTGCTCCATGCTCCGAATGGATGACCAACGGCTATGCACCTGAACTGCTTGCAAGCCGCGGCTATGTAGTGTATGTGCTTAATCCGAGCGGCACCACCGGTTACGGCCAGGAGTTCTCGGCACGTCACGTCAATGCATGGGGTGACTACACAGCCGACGACATAATCGAAGGCGTGAAGAAATTCTGCAAAGCGCATCCGTACGTTGATGACAAAAAAATCGGTTGTATGGGTGCCAGTTACGGCGGTTTTATGACACAGCTGCTTCAGACCAAGACCGACCTGTTCGCAGCAGCTATATCACACGCCGGAATTTCTAATGTGACAAGCTATTGGGGTGAAGGCTTCTGGGGCTATTCCTACAATTCGGTAGCAGCCGCACAGTCATACCCATGGACAAATCCCGACCTGTTCACTAAACACGGTTCGCTTTTCAATGCCGATAAGATACACACACCTTTGCTTCTGCTGCACGGTACAGACGACACCAATGTGCCTATAGGCGAGAGCATACAGCTTTTCAATGCACTAAAAGTGCTCGGACGCGAAGTAGAGTTTATAACTGTTGACGGTCAGAATCATATTATCACCGACTATGAGAAGCGTAAACTATGGCATGCTACTATAATGGCTTGGTTTGCCAAGTGGCTTCAGGATGATCCGCAGTGGTGGAACTCTCTCTACGGAGACAAATAATATCTCGTTGCATTATAAACGGCTCAGTGGAATCCAAAGATTCCACTGAGCCGTTTATAATGCAACACAAAATTTCATGTACTGTATGAAAAGACATAAATCATATATCCTTTCTCTTGTTACCTTTACTCTGCTGTTAGTTGGTTGTACAGAAATAGAACATTCAGAACAGGTAACTTCCGAAATTGAAGCCGCACAGCTCGAAGGCCGTTCTTACGCACGTCTGGTCGTAAACCGCGACTGGACCGGCGATACTCTGGGCCTACAGGATAAGCTACTTGAAGTACGTTCGCGACAGAGCCGTTATCTGCTCGAAGGACATCCTGAGCAGGCAGCTGCCTTTGACTCGACATTTCTGTCAACGCTGCGTGCCGTCGAGCCCCAGCTTGCCCGCAAGCTCACGGCCGCGCCCCTCAACACCAATACCAAATAGAGCGTAATCATACCAAGCCGGATCTTCAGGACGCAGACTTCGGAGTGTGGCTGTAAGCATCTCCACACTGCGACGGTCATTACTGCGTCGTGATAACAGGCCGAGTCCGCGTGCCGTATTGCCTACATGCACGTCAAGCGGAATATAGAGTTTGCTTTTCGGTATCGACTTCCATACACCCATGTCGACTATACCGTCGTCACGTACCAGCCATCTCAAAGCCATATTAATACGCTTCAAAGCCGTCTGTTCAAGATGTACAGGTAAACATTCGCTGTATGTCAGTCCTCCGTTTACCTCACTCATCACCTGTTGCATAGCAGCTACTAACTGCCACGCCGGGGCCTCGGCCTCACCGGCCTGTACTGAAGCTGAAAAAGCATCAAGACTGTCATGACGCTTATAAATTGCATGAAGACCGCGCAACAGATATTGCAAATGACGGGCGAAAAAAGTACGGTGCAGATTCATATCCGGATCCAGATCCTCATACCCTTCGTCCATGACATACTTGTAAGGCTGCTGATCCATCAATGACAGTATGTGTTCAGCATGACGGCATATCATAGTACGCTTGCCCCAGGCTATGACAGCGGCTATCAGAGCTGTTACTTCTATATCCTGCAGCCGTTCGAAACGGCGCGGGAACTGTACCGGGTCGGCAGCGATAAAATTCGGATTGTCGATACGTGTAGCTTCAAAATCGAGCAATTCATGTATATCGGCCGATACCGGAACATCTCCTTCGCCGGGACGCAGTATGCTGCGCCCGGCGTTCAATATAATATCCATATTCTGTGTCATAATATTCAGAGTCTTACACGAACCGGTGCCGATTCGCGATTCATACGGTCAAGTGCCGTTACTGCAAAGGTCACTCCTTCCAGCTCGTCGCTGTCGCAATCACCTACTCTCACACGGCAATAAGGAGTCAGGGCAATGATGGTCTGTGGATCTTCAAGACTTTCGGTATCCTCACCCGGAAAGAATTCATATACAACAAAGCGTATAGGGTCAGTAGAATGTTGCATACCGCCGTCATTCGGCACATTCCATGTCAGAAACACTCCCTCCGGAGTATTTTCCAGTTTAAGGTCGCGCACTCGGTCGGGTCTCTTGGAACCATCACCGTATGCAGGCGGTAAGGCTATGGTCGATTGATATTTCATAGCCAGTGAATCAGCCACACCCTTATAGTTGTCAGTAACCCAGTAGCCATGCCACCATATATTACCCTTTACATTGGGCAGACGACGTGACAATTTTACCTTAGTATCAAGTTCGTTACGGTCGTTGTTTCCCGGGTCAGGATTATCCATTGTGCGCTTGGTGTCCTGCCCTATGTAAATATCAACTTTCGGCGACACATTAGCATCCCACCATTCAGCTAAATGCCGGCTTGGAGCAGCCTTCATGTCGAGAGTCCAGTAGAGCTGCGGCGCAAGATAATCTATCCATCCTTCCTCAGCCCACAGAAGTACATCGGCATAAAGGTC
>CAMWKC010000274.1 GCA_947174735.1 uncultured Porphyromonadaceae bacterium | reverse complement strand
GAAAAATCAGGTAATTCGCTCGATCTGATGTTTGATGCTTCCAAGCTCAAAAGTATAATATCAGCAGTGGCCAACTTCTCCGGCATGAGTCTTGCCAAGACTGCGGCCGGCATTCTTGACAGCTATGACGGAGCCTGCATCGGCTTTAAAATGAACAAGGTCGGTGGCGATAATAATTCATCATCTTCCGGTCTTGGCGGTCTGCTTAATAATGTACTCGGTGGCGGTAAATCAGGCACAGAGGAAAGTGTAGAGACAGAAAGCACTGTTGTAGTTGAAGAAGAACAACCGGCCGAGAACAATGCTTCACAGGGTATCAATGCCCTTAAAGATATACTTGGCGGCAAGAAAAAGAAAAAATAACCTATCTAAATATTATTACTGCCTAAACTTTGATACCCTCCTGTATTTTACTAAAATACAGGAGGGTATCAAAGTTTAGGCAGTAATAATAGAGATCAGACCTGAGGCAGAAGCTCGGTCATACGGGCTATATACTTACCGACTATATCAAATTCAAGATTGACACGGCTACCTTTCTCTATACGGCTGAAGTTAGTATGCTCATGGGTGTAAGGTATTATGGCGACACGGAAAGAATCACGCTCCGAATCGCAAACCGTCAGACTCACACCATTGACACACACCGAACCTTTCTCAACAGTTACATAACCCTTACGTACCATAGCCGGGTCGACATCATATTTAAATGAATAATACCAACTGCCGTCAGCCTCTTCAACTCCTGTACATACCGCAGTCGTATCTACATGACCCTGTACTATGTGACCGTCAAGACGTCCGTCAATCTTCATTGAGCGCTCCAGATTGACCAGTGAGCCAGGCTTGAGGTCGCCGAGATTACTACGTTCCAAAGTCTCGCGTATGGCCGTTACCGTATAAGTACCATCACCCGGAAGCGACACTACGGTAAGACAGACACCGTTATGTGAGACACTCTGGTCAATACGCAATTCATCTACAAAGGAACAACGTAAAGTTATATGAAGGTTGCCCTGCTCGGCAACCGTTGCCACCACAGGGGCGGCTTCTTCTACAATTCCTGAAAACATATTCTTATATTTCGGATTTCCTGATTCTATAAAGGACCTAACTGATTTAGCGGCGACGTTTGAAAAATGACTGCATCAGACTACGACATTCGTCAGCCAATACACCTTCACTTACAACGGTACGTGGGTGTAACGGAGTCTCTCCCGGTGCACACAGACGACGAAATCCTCGTCGCGGGTCAGCCGTACCATAGACTATACGTCCTATCTGGCTCCAGCCCAAGGCACCGGCACACATGGCACACGGCTCTACAGTAACATAAAGCGTGCACTGTGGCAGATATTTTCCACCAAGATGTGAAGATGCTGCTGTTATAGCTAATATCTCAGCATGGGCTGTAACATCACATAACGTTTCGGTAAGATTATGTCCGCGGGCGATGACGCGTCCGTTGAGAGCTATGACAGCTCCTACAGGTACTTCACCCGCTTCACCGGCCTGCTGTGCCTCGGCAAGCGCCTCACGCATCAGACGTTCGTCCTGTTGTGCGGAAGTTTCTCCTATCATATCTCCGCCTCCCCGCCTTGCAGACTTTCAGCCACACGTTGCATCAGCCATCGCGGTGTAGAGGTAGCACCGGTTATACCTACCGTAGAGGCACCTTCTACCCAGGCCGGATCTATGTGGGTTTCATCGCTCACCATATAGGTACGCGGATTTACTTCCTGACAAGCGGCAAACAGTACCTTACCGTTAGAGCTTTTGGCACCGCTTACAAACAGTACTACATCATGGGCAGCAGCAAACTCGCGTATATGCTCCATTCGGTTAGCCACCTGACGACATATCGTGTCGTAATACTCAAAATGCCCATCCTTCTTACGCTCACCGATAAGCTGGACTATGTGCTGAAAACCAGACAGGGGCTTGGTAGTCTGCGAATATAATACTATATCGCGACTGAAATCTATTTTATCCAGTTCACTTTCGTCCTGTATAACCACTGCGTTGCCATCGGTCTGACCTACAAGGCCGTTAACTTCGGCATGGCCTACCTTACCGTAAATAACTATAAGCGGTTCATTTCCTCCGGCACGCCGACGTTCCACACCGGCGTCATACGACTGTTTGATACGCCGCTGCAGCTGCAATACTACCGGACAAGTAGCATCTATTATATCAATACCGTTGCGCTCAGCTAAAGCATACGTTGTAGGGGGTTCGCCATGAGCACGCAGCAATACCTTAACATCATGCAGCTCCTTAAGACCGTCATGAGTAATGGTCTTCAGACCTTTTCGTCCAAGGCGGTCTACCTCAACAGCATTATGCACTATATCGCCCAGACAATACAGGCTACCTGAATGGGCAAGCTCTTTTTCAGCCTTGCGTATAGCAGTCACCACACCGAAACAGAACCCTGATCCGGGGTCTATTTCGATGCGGGGACCTCTGTTAACAGCATTCTCACTCATGAGATGCCGGTTATACGATCAAACAAATCAATAAGCCACTTCATCTGCTCTTCGCGAGTGAGGTTACTGTTGTCAAGTACGTATGCATCGTCAGCTTTACGTAGGGGAGATACCTTACGTGTAGTGTCAATGCGGTCACGTTCCTCTATATTATGCAGTACCTCATCATAGCTTACTTTTTCACCCTTAGCCTCAAGTTCGCGCAGACGACGGCCAGCACGTTCGGCTGCCGAAGCATTGACAAAAACTTTCATTTCAGCATCGGGAAAGACTGCAGTGCCTATATCACGACCGTCCATGACTATGCCTTTATCAAGTCCCATTTCCTGCTGCAGGCGGACCAGCGCACGACGCACCTCAGCCACTTCAGCCACAGGACTCACATAGGAACTGACCTCGAGATCACGTATCTGACTTTCGATATCTTCACCATTGAGCAGTGTATGCTGTACACCGTCAGTTCCGCTACCGGCAGCAAAACCGATATGTATATCGGGCAGAGAGGCCACAAGCGCTTCGCGGTCGAGTGCCTTGCCATGACCGACAAAACCATGGCGTAAAGCGTACAATGTCACCGCACGGTACATAGCACCGCTGTCAACATATATATACCCTACACGCCGCGCCAGTTCGCGTGCCATAGTACTCTTACCTGACGACGAATAGCCATCTATAGCTATGGTTATTTTCTTATCTGTCTGTTTAGTGTTATTTTCCATTTTATTCGGAAAGTTATTCCATCATTCCGCCTTCTTCTTACGGCCGGGATTTGAAGCTGTTTTGGCACCTGCTTTCGCAGCTGTACTGTCAGCAACTACAGTTTTCTCCTCCTTTTTGACAGTTTTACGACGCGGCTTTGGCTTAATCATGCGCAGTACCTGAGCAGAACGGGCCGGAATATAAAGCTTCAACCACCCCTTACCCGAAGGTGAGTAAAGCGGATCATCCTGAGTGAAGTGGTGCATACGGTCCTCGACATGACCGAAACCGCCGAAACAACGGGCATCACTGTCCATCACTACCTCATACTCACCGGCAGGAGCCAAGAAGCCGTAATCA
>CAMWKC010000273.1 GCA_947174735.1 uncultured Porphyromonadaceae bacterium | reverse complement strand
ATGTCCTTTGCGGTCTTTATGTCATCATATACTAATTTCCGGTCAGTGGACCATTACCTTACGGCCGCCTACTATGTAGATACCTGGAGTAAGATTATCTATTGTAACCGGAACAGCATCATGTAGTTCTACAGTAGCGATACATATACCGGTTGTGGTAAAGACAGCTACAGTGCGATCAGAACCTGAGAAAAGACGGATTGTTCCGTTGCCGGTTTCAACAATCAGACTCTCGTCAGCTAACAGAGCGCCTATCGATGAATCATCACCGAATACAGGCATATAACGTTCACCGTTAAGAGACTTCATATAAGCCTGCATCGGGAGCGGTTTCACAGCGTCTACAAAAGCTGAACCGGGCAGCAGAATATTACCCATACTGTCTTCGGTATCATCACGTCCTGCATTTATACCTAAAGCCATATTATACATATCGTCTTCAAGAGGCATAAATACCGGATAGAACTCATGGCCGTCAGGACGCTTCACTGAAGTTCCGTCACAGCCTTGCGGAGTAACCTCAACCTCTCTGCCTCTGAATGTCACTTTACCGTTGAGACGGAACTCCTCGGCATAGTACTTATGATTAGGCATCGAGATTATATAAGGTACACCTGCACGGATAGCATCAGCTTCGCGCCATGTGTCATCTGTATGAGCTTCATAGAGCCAGAAAGGTTTTGGAGCTTCCGGACTACGATCGCCGTCATAGATAGCGAACGGAATCAGTGTACCCTTGCTCTCATGCATTATCTCTGTCACATCAAACGGAAGCGCGATTGTCTCCCAGCCTGAACCCTGACCTTCACCGGGAGCAGGTGTAATTTGTGTGAACTCGCGGCTGAATACGGCCTCAGATGCTGTGAAGGCATCTGTAGTACTGAAAGGATAACCTTCGGTTATCATAAGCAGTTTAGCACGCGGAGCGCCTGAGACAGTCTCAATCACATTGTAATTAATACCTGTGGCCTGTGATTCATTAGCTACCCATACCAGCAGATTCGGATTGACAGCTGATGAAAGTATACCGTTCGGAATAGCTCTCATCGGTTCCTTCCAGCGCAGTGTGGTAAGACATTCAGCACCATCAAGAGCAGCCGAAGATTCTGTAAGAGCTGAGGGCAGCGTAAGAACAGTGAGACGTTTCAGTTGGCTGAATACACCGTCGGAAAGCGCTGTCAGACCTGTAATTTCAAGATCCAGCTCAGTAAGATTACTGAGATTGTCAGTTACAAATTCTAACGACTCTGCCGAAATTTCCGTAGCAATACGCAGTTCTACCACATCCTGGAGCTCGTCGTTGCTCATAAAGTTAAATGCATCCGGTAATGCATCAGGATAGAGCGAACCTACTGTCGGCATATCATTCTGCTCAGCCTGATAGTCAAAATATGCCGTATTAGCAAACTTCATATCAGTTGAGGGGAATTTCTCATTACCTACGCATCGTACTGTCATCTCGAAGAGAGCCGGTATTGCTACAGGCATATCTGAGTTTATCGACAGAATACCATCCAGTCCGGGCCAGGTCGAAGCTGTCACCTCTATCATATCTGTTTCCAGGTCTGTATCTGTTTCTGGATCAGGACGGAGACTATAGCCGTCATGTATAAGCTTAGGCTGACCGTAGTACTCAGGCTGGAATACTACCGATTCCGAATCATAGAGGTCGGGATTATGCGATACGGCATATACGTGTACAGACTCAGGCATTGCCTCACGAGGTATCTCTATACTCCACTCTGTACCGTACTCGGTCCATTCGCCGCCGACTATATCAATGTTCAGACCGTCAGCGACGAGTCTGTCCGAAAGGTCAGCTTTGACGGTAAGCACACCGTGTAGATAATCCGGTGTTACTATCGGCTCCGGCAGACGATATTCAGATATACGGAATGTAAACTCACCGAGAGGAGAATCATTATAGCCTGTATGACGTGCTACAAATCTGAACTCGCAGTCATCCTCCACAGCTATCGGGCCTTCATAAAGAACACCTTCAGCCAGCGGGTCAGCATCACCGGTAACATAGTATATCGATGCTTCAGCATCGTCACACTTCAGCGATACGTGATGTGCGGCATACTCACCGTAAGGCTCTGGTACATCGAATGTATTCACCTCAAAGGGAGCAGTAATCTCCGAGTCGAAATAATCGGGATGCGTACCGTATGCCTTATAGACCCTGTTGTCAGTCAAACTTATCGGACCTTCGTAAAGCATACTCTCCATATTGGGATCAGTACCGTCAGACGTGTAATATATACGGGCGTCTTCAGGCATAACACATGACATTTCCAATCTGCCTTCCTCATTGATGCGGAGTAACGGAGTTGTCACAGTGTGTTCCGCCAGAACGAAGGGATAGCTACCCGGTTCTGAATCATTATATCCGTCAAGACGGGCTACAAAATGTACTGTGCAGTCTTCTGTCAGGAACAACGGACTTTCAGCCGAATATTCCTTTTCTTCTCCCATAGGTACTCCGTTTTCACCGGGTGTAAAGAGCGTGAAGAATATTGTAGCGCGACTGTCGTCACAATTCAGAGAAAGATGTCGGGCTGCGTATGAGGCTTGCGGAGTTGGAACTGTCAACCAGTCAACAGGCAATCCAGCTATTTCAGACGGAAGCAAATCTACGTGATAAGCACGGGCACGGACAGTGAAATTACGGGTTATCGGAAGCGGTCCGTCGTAAACCATACTTTCACGTGTCGGTTCGCTGCCATCAACAGTATAATGAATTTCGGCACCTTCGGTACCCGAAGTCATCACGATAGTTCCGTTGATATTATCCAGTACCGGTTTGGCAACCCTGTGAGTAGCTGTAGCAAACTCGTAGGGAGTACCCTCGTCCGAATCATTATAACCTGTACGACGTGCTATAAAGCGTACCGTACAGTCTCTGGTCAGTCCGAGAGGTCCGCTATATATCCGTGCACTCTCACCTGCAGGATCCGAATTATCATCTGAATCATCATCCACATAATCAAGAGTGTAATAGATAGTCGCCTCAGCATCAGGACAGCTCAGTACTAAATGCTGTTTCTCGTAACGCGCTGTCGGAGTCGGTACCTTGAAGTGGTCTACAGTATATGTAGTCACAAGCGACGGAAGCAAATCGACACTGAAGGCAATAGCCTTGTAGGTACGGTTGTTTTCCGATGCAAGCGGTTCGCTGTACAGAGCGCTTTCCTCAGTAGGTTCGCTGCCGTCAACGGTGTAGTGTATCTCGGCACCCGGTGTGGCGGAGGTCATCTCGATACGGCTGTCTCTCTCAACGATTACCGGAGCTGCGGTACGGTGAGTCTCCACATCGAACTCGTAGAAAGTGCCTTCGTCCGAGTCATTGTAACCTTCACGGACAGCGATAAAGCGTACCGTGCACTTTGATGCCGGTGCGAGCGGCTCGGTGTAAATCTCACCTCCGCGAGGCTCATCGCCGTTGGTAGTGTAATAGATTACGGCCTCGGGGTCTTCACAGCTCAGTACTATGTGCTGTTTCTCGTAACGCGCTGTCGGAGTCGGTACCTTGAAGTGGTCTACAGTAT
>CAMWKC010000272.1 GCA_947174735.1 uncultured Porphyromonadaceae bacterium | reverse complement strand
GCTGTGGTGCAGGGTTTCAAAAAGGAGATTACAGACCGTGTCACCGGTTTTAACTCGCATATATCGGTCTATGCCGAACGTCTGTCGGACCGAGATGACAATATAATAACTCTGACTCCTACATTACGTTCCGTACTTGATGCACAGCCTGACGTAGCAGGCTATTCACTTCAGGCTATGGCACCGGCTGTACTCAAAACTTCTGACGATTTCAAGGGCGTTTATCTGAAATCGCTTGCAGACTCCGCTATGTCGGCTTTTATAAGCACACACATTGACGAAGGCAGCCTACCCGACTTTACTGACCCGGCAAACGCTGATAAAACAGTAATATCGCGCATCGCAGCACGACAGCTTGGGCTTGCCGTAGGCGACCGTATCGATACCTACTTCATAACCGATGAAGTACGTGTCCGCCGTCTCGAAATAGCCGCAGTCTTCAATACCCACTTCGATTCTTACGACAATGTGCTCATTTACGGTGCCTTACCTTTACTTCAGCAAATAGGCGCCTTGGACCCTAATCAGGGCACATCACTACAGGTCACACTTCACGACTTCAAAAATGCAGTCCCGGCTACTATTTCTTTACGCGATTCACTTCTCCATGCGCTTGCCGACGGACGCCTTTACCGACATTATCATGTGGATAATGCCCTGAACCAAGGAGCCGGCTATTTTCGCTGGCTGTCGCTGCTTGACACAAATGTCATTGTCATTATCGTACTTATGACAGTCGTGGCATGTGTCACTTTGGTGTCAGGCATGCTGATTATCATACTCGACAAAAAACGTTTCATCGGTCTAATGAAAGCGCTTGGATGTCCGGACAGTAAACTACGGGCTGTGTTTATATATCTTACTCTCCGGGTCTCTCTGACAGGTATGGCAGTCGGTACGCTACTTATGGGTATACTGCTCTGGATACAACACTCGGCACACATAATTCCCCTTGATCCTGAGTCATATTATATAGATTATGTACCTGTAAGCATACACTGGCCCGAAATTGTGGTACTCAATGTAGCGGCCTTTATAATTGCGGCTCTTGTACTGCTTATACCCTCTTCTTTTGTAGCACGTATATCTCCTACCGAAACAATGGCGCGCTGATTCTTCGGGCGCAGTCTACAAACCGTAGGCCGCGCCCGTTTGTTGTATATATGAAAGTCCGGCAGACCGGTTTGGCACGGTTTGTGAAGTAACACTAATCGGACAGCTTGAAACCGCTATCCGAATTTAATTAAAAAGACTACTAAAAAACACAAAATATATGGCTACAGGCAAAATCGGGGTTACAACAGAAAACATATTCCCCGTAATCAAGAAATTTCTTTATTCAGATAACGAGATATTCCTGCGCGAGCTGGTCAGCAACGCTATTGATGCCACGCAGAAACTGAAGACACTTTCATCTTTCGGTGACTATAAGGGAGAACTCGGCGTTATGGACGTACGTGTCTCTGTTGATAAAGAAGCCGGTACACTTACCGTGAGCGATCATGGTATCGGTATGGACGCCGAAGATATAGAAAAATACATCAATCAGATAGCTTTCTCAGGTGCTGAAGAGTTCCTGGCCAAGTATAAAGATACTGCAAACTCTATCATAGGTCATTTCGGACTCGGTTTCTACTCTGCTTTCATGGTGTCAAAGAAAGTAGTGATACGCTCGCTTTCCTATAAGGAGGGTGCTAAAGCTGTTGAATGGAGCTGTGACGGAAGTCCTGAATATGAGATGCACGAAATCGAAAAGGACCGTCGCGGTACTGACATCATACTTTACATTGACGATGAAAACAAAGAGTATCTCGAACAGGCCCGTATCGATACTCTGCTGAAAAAATACTGCCGTTTCCTTCCCGTACCTGTTATCTCAGGTAAAGAACAGGAGTGGAAAGACGGGAAATATGTAGATACAGACCGCGATAAAGTGGTTAACGCTACCGAGCCCCTTTGGACAAAGAAGCCCTCAGAGCTTACTGACGCTGATTATCTGCGGTTCTATCATGAACTTATGCCCGGTATGGAAGACCCGATGTTCTGGATACACCTTAACGTAGATTATCCTTTCACACTGACAGGTATACTTTATTTCCCAAAAGTAAAGAGCAATATCGACCTGCAACGCAACCGCATACAGCTGTATTGTAATCAGGTATATGTTACTGATCAGGTTGAGGGTGTGGTGCCTGAATTCATGACTCTTATGCAGGGTGTCATAGACTCTCCCGACATACCTCTGAATGTCAGCCGAAGCTACCTGCAGGCAGATACACAGGTCAAGAAAATATCGAGCTATATAACCAAGAAAGTAGCCGAGAAACTTGCCAAGATGCTTGCTGATGACCGCAAGGCTTTCGAAGAAAAGTGGGATGATATCGAAGTCTTTATAGCATACGGTATGCTGACTGACGAAAAGTTCTTCGAGGCCGCCCGCAAGTTCTTCCTTTTCAAGGATACACAGAACAATTACTATACTCTTGAGCAATATCGTCAGCTTGTAGAGCCTACCCAGACCGATAAGGAGGGTAATGTAGTCTATATCTATACTACCGACCCTGCCGCACAACATTCTTACATTAAGGCCGCCGAAGATAAAGGCTATAATGTACTGGTTATGACAGGTCAGCTTGATTCTCACCTTGTAGGTCTGCTTGAAAGCAAGCTCGAAAAGACACGTTTTGTGCGTGTCGACGCCGACATACCTGAACGTCTTATTGCTAAGGAAGACCAGAAAGGCACCGGTCTGTCAGATCTGCAGAGTGAAATCATGACTACTGTGTTCACATCTCAGCTCCCTGCTTCTGATAATGCTAACTTCCTCGTAGCTTTCCAGGCACTCGGAACCAGTGCCGCACCTGCTACTGTTACACAGAATGAGTTTATGCGGCGTATGAAGGAAATGGCCGCCATGCAGCCAGGCGGCGGATTCTATAGCCAGCTTCCTGATAGCTATGAACTTGTTGTCAATACTGAACAGCCTGCTGTACGCAAAATCATTGACGAGGCTTCAGCTGCTCTTGATGCACAGGTAGCTCCGCTGCACAATCAGATAGAAGCCGTCAATAAAGAGATTGCAGATACCCGTAAGGACAACCAGAGTGCTGATACAGCTGATCTGGAGAAAAAAGTGGCTGATTTACGTAATGATGAACAACGTATTGTCAGTGGCTACGCAGCCAAGCAGCCTGTAGTAAAACAGATTATTGACCTTGCCCTTCTTCAGAGCAACCTTCTGAAAGGTCAGGCACTCACCGACTTTATTAAACGTTCGGTAGAACTTTTGTAACAATCTTTCAGAATAAAGATAATATACAATTAAGGATTCGGGCTATACAGTCGACTGTATGGCCCGAATCCTTAATTGTATATTATCTGGTCTCAGACTTATAAGGCTCCATGTGTACGGTTATGTATGTATCGTCACCGAAACGCTTTCTTATGCGCTGTTCCACATCGGAAGCTATCTCGTGTGCCTGCTTCAGCGTTAAATTAGGGTCCAGTTTGGGATGTTCCGAGAGAGCGCGGTGTGGGGGTATCCGAGGCGGGCGCTTATG
>CAMWKC010000271.1 GCA_947174735.1 uncultured Porphyromonadaceae bacterium | reverse complement strand
TACCTACGTAGTCGGAAGCTATGAGTGTATCTACAGTAGCAAATGCTACTGTAAATTCAGGACAGCGATTCAGATTGTCGGTAGTGGCATGTGAACCCATAGAGATCATAATTTCATTCATATCCCATTGGCCTCCCCATGCCGCATTCATTGCATTAGGTGTGCCATCGGAATTGTATGTACCGATAATCAATACCGGCTGTGGCAATAGCCATGCTTTAGGTTTAAAATTTTTCATATACAAGTAGTTTTGAGAAAGTTATGTTATATCAGTGTCAATAATTAGAAACCAATTATGATTGATGTTCTGACGATAAGGAGGGATAATGTCAGGTATTTTACTCCTTATTATATAGTAACGTTAAAGAGAGAGTTGTGTTGTACAGTCGTATGAAGTGAGATGTATAAGTTCTTAGAATAGATATAGCGGACAGACCTTTAGACCTTATCCGCTATATCCTTTTGATGTTGTTTGGTTGAATATGATGAGTAGAAGTTCGCATTAGAACCAGGAGGCACTGCTGGCAGGAGGAGCCGGAACAAAAGGCTAACGCTTGGGAGTAGGAAGCGTCGGAGACAGGCGAGCTGAAGCTCGCGCACAGAACCAAAAGGCACGAGGTATTAAATAGATACTCCAGAATTAAATAGGTACTCCAGAATTAGATAAGCACTTCAGAGTAGGATAAGTACTCCAGAGTAGATAAAACTGTTATGTGAATTTATGCAACAAAATTAGGTGTTTATAATGGAAGATCTGTTACCGTTTCTACAGGATTGTTGCCCAAAATTACTGTGAGTATTGTTTAGGAGACTAATAGAATAAGGCGAAAAGAAACAAATATGAGGATTAAATACGCTATAATGTGAAACTTTTTGAAAAATATTTTTGCTATTGTTATGATTTTGAGAAAAAATAAGTACTTTTGCGTATCTTAACGTTGATAGGCCTATCAGAAATAGTGCTTATAGGTAAAATAAAATTATAAAATATCTAATTATGGCAAACCCTGACAACAGGCGTAAGACACCCGGAAGCTTCAATCTTGACAAGGGTGAACGCAGTATTAATTTAGAGAAAGAAGGAACGCAAGTTCCTGAACTTACTGCCGAAGAAGAGGCAGCTCAACAGAACGCACCCCAGACAGCTTCTGAATCTACAGCGTCAAGATCGACAGCTGGTCCGTCTGGAGGACAGAGCAGTGACAGGGGTAGAGGTGCTACACCGCCTCCTTCAAATCCAGAACCAAGAAGAAATAGAGGCAATGGCAGAGCATGGTTATGGGTTATACTTGCCATAGTAGCTGTTATAATCATTGTCTGGATTATGCCTAAGAGTTGTACAGAAGCGAAGGAGGATAATGAGCCATCGAAGTTGACGGAAACTGTAGAGGCTGTTGAGAATGATAGTGTATCAGCTAAAACAGATTCTGTAGTAACTGCTGTGACTACTCCAGTACAGGAAGCAGCTGAACCTAAAGAAACTGATAAGCCGATGCCGGTAGAAGCACCAGCTGTAGAAAAAAATACTTCTAAAGTAAGTGATAATGTAGAACAGGAAGCGCTGAATGTTATCCGTGGAGAATATGGTAATAATCCACAACGTCGTTCGGCACTTGGTAAAGATTATGATGCTGTTCAGCGTCGCGTAAATCAGATGATGAGAAGTGGCAAATACTAATAACCTTTACGACAGATTTTAAACTCTGTGAGCAGATATACGGATTGGTTATATTCTTTGGTGAGGTAGCTTTTCGCTATCTCACCAAAATTTTATCTGTAGGGGAGTGAAAATTCATGTTTTATAATTATATTTGCATTTTCGAGCTATAAACCGTACTGATATAAGGTATATATGTATAAGGTATACCTATGTAATTGCGGCACAAAAAAGAGTAGAAAAATATTATTATGGATCAGCCAATCATAACTGAAAGTATCAAGATACAATCATTTCTTGATAATCTTAGAAATAATAATGAAAATAAACAGATTGAACTTAAATCTGTCAAAGGAGGTTTCCCGGATTCTTTCTGGGAAACATATTCTTCATTTGCCAATACTGAAGGCGGAATAATATTATTCGGAATAAATAAAAAGAATAATATTTTTTCAGCATCTCCTCTGTCAGTAGAAGAGGTAGATAAATTTAAGAAAGAATTTTTCAATAATCAGAATAATCAGCAAAAAGTAAGTGCGCCTTTGCTGACTGATAAAGATGTGAAAATATTACCTTACGGTCATGGCTATGTTTTGGAGTTTATAGTGCCAAGAGCTACGAGAGAACAACGTCCTGTATATGTCGGTACGGACCCAATGATAGGTACATTCGGACGCGATAATGATGGTGATTATCGTTGTGATTCTTTAGTAGTAGGGCAGATGTTGGCTGAGCGTGATTCTTCAATAGGAAAAATCGAAAGTAGAGTGCTGAATAATTATACCTGGGATGATATTGATATGAACTCATTTCGTCAGTATCGTTCAATGTTTGCTAATATTACTCCATCACATCCATGGAACGCACTGAGTGATTTGGATCTGATGCGTAAATTAGGTGGGTATCGAAAAGACAGAGAAAC
Source organism: uncultured Porphyromonadaceae bacterium (assembly GCA_947174735.1). GTDB lineage: Bacteria > Bacteroidota > Bacteroidia > Bacteroidales > Muribaculaceae > Lepagella. The sequence continues at coordinate 1,020 of CAMWKC010000271.1, read as the reverse complement.
GGGTAAAGAAGGTTTTACTTTAGCCGGTATATTGATGTTCGGCAAAGAGGAAGCTATTACAGATCCGGAATGTGCTCCTGATTTTATGGTTGAATATAGAGAAATACCTTCTGATTCGACAACAGTAAGATGGATAGACAGACTTTATCCTGACGGTACATGGGAGGCTAATCTGTTTCAGTTTTATAGACTTGTTTTGTCGAAACTTGATAAGTTTCTTCCAAAGCCTGAAATATCATCAGAAGAATGTGATAAAAATTCTTCTATACACACGGCAATTAGAGAAGCTTTAATTAACTGTTTGGTACATGCTCAATATGGCGGTGCACCGAGAATAAAAGTATATAAGACACCTAAAGGAATTATTATGTCTAATCCCGGTACGCTTCTCGTATCAATGCCTCAATATTATGAAGGAGGTAAGAGCGAACCACGAAATCCGGCCTTACAGAAGATGTTCGGACTTATAGGTAATTCGGATAAAGCCGGTAGTGGTGTTGATAAAATTCTGCAAGGTTGGAGAGAAGCTAATTGGGGAAAACCTTATATTGAGGAGACAGGAAAACTTGATAAAGTAGAACTTTACCTTCCTATAGATGATGTTATAAGTAGGAATAATGTAAGTAGAGAGGATTTGGAAGGTGATAAGAAGGGTGTAAATGTGATAAGTAGTGAGGTGCTAAGCGAAGATCAGGGAAATGATAGTGTAACAAGTATGAATGTAATAAGTGAAAATCATGCTGAGAATGTTAAAAATAGCCCTACTGAAGATAAAATTAAAAAAGATATTACAGATGTTGTTGGGGTAGATAATTTAGAATCAATGAATTCGGAAATTGAAAGTAGTGATGTTATAAGTTCTGGCAGCAATAAGGCGACACCTATTGATATAGAAAATATAGGTAAAAGCGGTGAGAAAGCTGATGTTATAAGTAATGAGATAGAAGTGGATAGTAATAAGGTGAAATTCACAAGTAAAACAAAGTCTGCTAAGTCTAATAAAAGTAAAAAAAGAACTAC
>CAMWKC010000270.1 GCA_947174735.1 uncultured Porphyromonadaceae bacterium | reverse complement strand
ATATGATACAGGGCGGTGCCGGTACCACCACCAATATGAATGCCAACGAGGTTATCGCTAACCGCGCCCTTGAAATCATGGGTCACAAGCGTGGCGAATATCAGTACTGTTCACCCAACGACCATGTGAACTGCGCCCAGTCAACTAATGATGCCTATCCGTGTGCTATCCACATCGGTATGTACTTCTCTCACCTCCGTTATATGGAGCACTTTAAGACTCTTATCGCTGCATTCCGCAAGAAAGCCGAAGAGTTCGCTCGTATCATTAAGATGGGTCGTACACAGCTCGAAGATGCTGTACCTATGACATTAGGACAGACCTTCAGTGGTTTCGCTGCAATTCTTACTGACGAAATCAAACATCTCGACGAGGCTGCCGCCGACTTCCTGACTGTCAATATGGGTGCTACCGCTATCGGTACAGGTATCTGTGCTGAACCGGGCTATGCCGAGAAGTGTGTACAGGCTCTGCGTGATATAACCGGCTGGGACATCAAACTCTCAGGCGACCTTGTAGGTGCCACTTCCGATACATCTTGTCTGGTAGGTTACGCTTCTGCCTTAAAGCGTGTTGCAGTTAAGATGAATAAGATATGCAATGACCTTCGTCTGTTAGCCAGCGGTCCGCGCTGTGGTCTCGGCGAGTTCAATCTGCCCGCAATGCAGCCCGGTTCGTCTATCATGCCCGGTAAGGTTAACCCCGTTATTCCTGAGGTTATGAATCAGATATGCTATAAGGTTATCGGTAACGAACTTTGCGTAACTATGGCCGGTGAGGCTGCCCAGATGGAGCTGAACGCTATGGAGCCTGTTATGGCACAGTGCGACTTCGAGTCTGTAGACCTTATGATAAATGGTTTCGAGACCCTGCGTACACGTTGCATCGAAGGCATTACTGCTAACGAGGAGCGCTGCCGTGCACACGTACACAACAGCATCGGTGTTGTTACCGCTCTCAACCCGGTAATAGGCTATAAGAACTCTACCAAGATTGCAAAAGAGGCTCTTGAGACAGGACGCAGTGTTTATGAACTCGTGCTCGAACATGGTATACTTACCAAAGAGGACCTCGACACTATCCTTGCTCCCGAGAATATGATCAAGCCGGTCAAACTCGACATAAAGCCTTTGAAGTAATATTTATATCACATACCGGTCCATCATCACTTTAAGACCGGACTGAATAGAAAACACCTCCGTTGCAACCTGTTGTTGCAACGGAGGTGTTTTCTATTCAAGATATTTGTACAGAATAGGTCAGAGTATCAGAACATCGGCAACTGCCATATAAAGCCTGTAGAAATACGGTTGGTATTATAGTCGGCCTTATCGTACTCTGCACATACGTTAGCTTTATATTTGTAGTTACGCCCTACGTAGGTGAGGAAGAAATGCAGATTGCGATCCTTGAGAGGATAAAACTCTATACCGGCTGTATATGTCCATGTAGTGCGATAATTGCCTTTCTTGACATTAGCATAATCTTTCGACACACCGGCTGTCTCGTAAGAACCCTTAGCGAAAATGTTCCAGCGCGGTGCTACGAAATAGTTAAGATGGAGCACAAACGACATATAGTCGGCATTCATGGCATTATGTTCGCCCATGTTGCCTACAATACTTGTTATTATACCCTTACGGTCGATACCTTCACGTGAATACATCCAGTCGAAGTAAGCACCGAAGCGGTCGCTGAAATGAAAATCGTTACCGAGAGCATAATACCACATGTGTTCCTTATAGGTCTCATTCATGAACGAAGCTGACCAGCGTGTGTTCCATACCGGACAGATTGTACCGTTCCAGTTGATAGTGTAGACCAACGGCAGTTTAGCCGGACGTATGACACCGTACATAGCCTCTGACGAGCGTGTGACACCGTCAAGTGCCTGAAGCTGTAGCTGCTGTCCGGGAGCAAAATCATAGACTATGCGCAGACCGGTCATGAAGTTGGTCATGTTCTCTATCATGTCACAATAGTCGTAGATTTCAATCGGGTTGATGTCGAACTCGATACCGCCATACGAAGCACATTGCTTACCGAGTACGAAATTCACCTTGTCTACACGGAAGCCCACTTCGGCAACGTCGATGCTCTGCAGCACATTGTCGAAGTTACCACCGGGACCTTCGCCCTTATTGAGGCGCTGACGGTAACGGTAGGTAATCCAGTCGTTGACATTGCCTCTCATCTCCAGACGAAGCTGTTTCATCTCAAACTTACCGCCATCGAATTCGTTGCCGGTGAAATCAGTCTTGAAGTCAGCATGGGTATTGAGATATAGATGGAATTTATCAGTCTTTTTCTTGATACCCGATACCTCCTCAAACAGAGATTTCTCATTAAGAGGTGCGTCCGAATTGTAGGTCTGGGCCACGGCACTCAGCGCGGGAAGCATCGCGCCGGTGAGCAGAAGGCCTATAGTTCTGTTCATAAATAGTTAGGATATGAAGTTAGGTATAGTTAGTGAAAATATATCGCTGTGGACAGGCTATTAGTATTCCATGAAATACTCCTGTATAGTCCGCCAGTCATTAGTCTTGGTAAGAGCGAGCATCAGCAGTATGCGAGCTTTCTGAGGATTAAGTTCCTGTGAAGCTACAAATTCATACTTAGCGTCGTCTACCTCATTATCAAGTGTTGTCGGACCTGTCGGCACACGGCTTGAGCGTACTACTAATATACCCTTTTCGCGAGCCTTGAGCAGAGCCGGGAAAAGATTCTTATGATAGTTACCGTTACCGAGACCGGCATGAACAACACCTTTGTAACCCTTCGTCAGGAACGGTTCCATAACATCTTCTTCTACATTGGCATAGCTATAGACGATACCTACCTTCGGAAGCTCCTTAAGGTCAGTTACATCAAATACCGAATTAACAGTGTGACGTTTGAGAGTGATATCGTTATAAAATACTTTACCGTTGAAGATATAACCGAGCGGACCGGAGTTAGGGGCCTGGAAAGTCTGTACGTCAACAGTGTTCATCTTTACAGTGCCATGGGCGTCAAGTATAATACCGTTCATAGAAATAAGAACACCCTTACCTGCTGACTGGGGAGCAGCAGCTGTTACCACAGCATTATAAAGATTAAGAGGACCGTCAGCGCTAAGAGCTGTCGAAGGACGCATAGCACCGGTAAGCACTACAGGCTTATTGCTCTTAACCGTGAGGTTAAGGAAGTAAGCAGTCTCCTCCATTGTATCAGTTCCGTGAGTTATAACGATACCGTCTACTTCATCGGAAGCTAACAGTTCGTTGATACGCTTAGCCAGTGTCAACCACACATCGTTGCTCATATCCTGCGAACCGATATTCACAACCTGTTCACCGGTGATATTGGCCAGGTCTGTTATGGCAGGAACAGCTTCAAGCAGTGTCTGGATAGTCACACTACCAGCGGTATAGTTGGTCTGTGTCGAGCTCACACCTGTACCGGCTATAGTACCGCCGGTAGCAAGAATGTAGATGTTAGGTTTAGCCGCCATTGCGGTCAGAGCCGACATGATCACAGCCATTGTCAGCAGTGCGAATCTTCTGAGTTTTGTCATGTTGTTTTAGGTTTATAAATTAGTATTAAGTATCTTATAGAATAAGAT
>CAMWKC010000269.1 GCA_947174735.1 uncultured Porphyromonadaceae bacterium | reverse complement strand
GATATAGGTTGATCTCCGTCAATAGCATATACTAAATGGAACCCGTTATCGGTAAAAGCCTTTTTTACTACCTCAGCTCTACGGCCATACTCGCGTGTCGTATCTACGAAATTTAATTCTCCTGATACCGCCGCTTTCAACATAGCTGCCAACGCATACTGAGCTGAATGAGAAACACCACTCGAAGCCGTATAGAGTACACCGAATATATAAGCGTCTCCAAATGAAGGCATCTCGTAGAAATCTTCAAGATTCTTATAATGGCGTCCGAATACGGCATCACTCATACATACCATAGCAATACGTTGTCCTGCATAGCTAAATATCTTTGAGCCGGATACTAACAGAATATAGTTATCCGTATACTTGGCAACCGTAGGTATATAAGGCGCAGTAAACGGACGGCTGAAGTCCTGTCTGAAGTCCATACCGAGATAGGCAAGATCTTCAAGAATTATTACATCATATTTAGTAGCCAGTCTACCTATAACCTCAAGCTCTTCATCAGTCAGATTAGTCCATGCCGGATTATTAGGATTACTGTAGATCATGGCTGTAATATTTCCTTTGGCAAGGATACTCTCAAGTTTCTCTTCAAGCTTTGCACCACGATATTCATATATATCAAACGACTCCTGTGCTATTCCAAGCACTTTAGCCTGATGACGCTGTGCCGGGAATCCCGGATTCATGAATAGCATAGTGTCTTTACCTTCCAGACGCTGACGTAAAAGCAACATCAGAGTAAAGCTACCCTGCATTGACCCTACTGTCGGAATTATGCTACGCGGCGATATCTCAACATCAAGAAATGCCTTAAGAAATTCTGCTCCGTTTCGCTTAAGAAGCGGAATACCTGCTATATCCGGATAACGGTTGGCTACACCCGAACGCAACGCTTCAATTTCCGCTTCGATACCGATCTGTTCTGCAGGCAGACCTGGCTGACCAAGTTCAAGGTGAATAAAATTTTCACCTGCTTCTGCTTCCAGCTGTGCCGCCAAAGCAGCTATCTGCCTTATAGTAGCTGAGTTTATATCAGGTATTTCAAGACGCTGGGCCACAGCACCCAATGTCTCTTTTGTTATAGGAAACATATATTCTTAATATTCTGTATGGGTACGTTTAAACCGTCTGTTTCTTTTCTTTTATTATTCTCTCGGCATATTCACGCCCGGCTTTGTAAGCGGCAATATTAGCCTCAACTATCTTATCACCCTTAGCACCGAACACACTACGTATACCGTCTTCAATCTTCTCACTGTCTATCTCAATCATAGGAGAAGCAGCACCCAATAATACCATATTTGAGCTACGTGCTGAAGCTACTTCCTTTGCCAGAGCATCCATATCAAATGCTATCACACGGCCCTGAGCAGCCAATTCAGCCTCAATGTCGGCCATATCCGGATAATTATCTATATTGATAAAGGGAGTGGTATTAGTCACAATCCAACCTTCCTTACTCAGATAAGGTAGATAACGCAGTGCCTCCATAGGCTCAAGCGATATGATAAGATCAGCGCCACCCAACGGTATAAGGTCAGATGCTATAGCATCACTGCTCAAACGCAAGTTAGACTGTACATCACCGCCACGCTGACTCATACCGTGAACTTCAGCCTGTTTCAGATGCAATCCCTCTTTAAGAGCAGCGGCACCAAGTATGGTAGCTATCGAAAGTATTCCCTGGCCTCCTACACCGGCCAATACTATATCATGTTTCATGGTGTTTTTTCTATGTTTTTTCTTATCAGAAAGAGTCTCCTTCATAGAGCATCCCCTGACATTATTCACAATTTACTTCTGAGCTGCTTTAGCCTTAGCACTGGCATGACGGCGGGCAGTCTGTATACATTCACGACGTGAAATCACTACTGATAAACCTGGATAATTGATTCCTTCACGGAATATTCTCATCATCTCATCATGATTCTTAGGTAGCGAATCTATAGTGTGCAGATGTGCAGGATCAACTCCCAGACCTTCACATATAGCTTCGAGCTTACCTGTACCCTGTGAATCCTGTCCGCCTGTCATACCGGTAGTCAGATTATCAGATATTATCACCAGTATATTGGAATTTTCATTTACTGCGTCTAACAGTCCTGTCATACCTGAATGAGTAAATGTGGAATCACCGATTATAGCTACAGCAGGATGTTGACCGGCATCAGCAGCTCCTTTAGCCATTGTGATAGAAGCACCCATATCTACACACGTATCAATAGCGTTGAAGGGTGAAAGAAAACCAAGTGTATAACAGCCTATATCTCCGAATACACGAGGATTTTCATACTCAGCCAAAACATCATTAAGAGCATGATAGACATCGCGATGACCACACCCCTGACACAAAGCTGGCGGACGTGGTTTTACTATCTGTGACGGAGCTTTAGGATCTACAGGAGTTGTTTCAGCTATATCCGATTTTACTTTATGCAAAGCTAAACGTACTTCATCAGGTGTAAGCTCACCCGTACGTACTACCTGACCTGAAAGTTTACCAAAGATTCTACCCGTACGATCAAGCACACCACGCAGCTGTTTCTCTATAAAAGGTTGTCCCTCTTCAAGTACAAGCACTGTTTCACACTCATCAAACAGACGGTTTATAAGTTTTTTAGGCAAAGGATATTGCGATATTTTTACTACCGGGAAACGACATTTACCACCACATGCTTCCATAAGATAGTTCCATGCCAGACCGCTGGCCACTATACCCATACTATGATCCTCACCGTCAACATAACGGTTAAAAGGTGATTCAGACGATTCCTCACCAAGCTTTTCATAATCCGCAACAAGGCGTTTATTACGTTCACGTGATATGGCAGGCATCAGCACCCACTGGCGTGGTTGAGCCGGATAATGAAGTGTATTTTCCGGAAGTGGTACATCATCTGTTTCCACCACAGCACGCGAATGACTGAGACGTGTCACAAGTCGTACCATAACAGGTATCGAATGACGCTCCGATAGTTCAAATCCATATCGCGCCATATCGTATGCTTCTTGCTGGTCACTTGGTTCAAGTACCGGAATCATAGCAAAATCTGCATAAAAACGCGAGTCTTGCTCATTTTGTGATGAGTGCATCGAAGGGTCATCAGCAGCGACGACAAGAAGACCGCCATTAGCACCGGTCATACCGGAATTGACAAACGGATCAGCTGCCACATTGAGTCCGACATGTTTCATAGATACAATGGCACGCTTACCACAGAAAGACATACCTAAAGCTTCTTCTACAGCAGTTTTCTCATTACTTGACCAATGAGAATGTATCGAACGCTCCTTAGTCAAAGGTGCTGATTGTATATATTCCAGAATTTCGGTTGACGGTGTACCGGGATATGCGTACGCTCCGGATAATCCGCCATTCAAGGCACCAAGGGCAAGGGCCTCGTCGCCGAGCAGCAATCGTTTTGTTTTCATGTGTATTTAGATTATACCCTCCTCCGAGGGTGGTTATTGATAATCTTGGTATTATGGTATCGGTCTTTTAACCGACTTTTACAGGAGGCAAATTTAACCATTTTTTTTAAGCCTTCAAAATCTTTCGTCCTATTACTTTTCCCATTTTACTTCTTTTACATACTTTTACATGTATTATAAAC
>CAMWKC010000268.1 GCA_947174735.1 uncultured Porphyromonadaceae bacterium | reverse complement strand
ATATTAGTAAGGCACAATAAAAGGTACCGAATTAAAGTAAAATTCGGTACCTTTTATTGTGCCTTACTAATATTTAGGCTAAATATTTTACTTATAGAGTAAGTTTTTGCCAATAATCTGCAACCTTATCTGAAGTATTTGTCGAAGGTGTCTGTTTCTTCTTTAATTTTAGTTGAGTAGACATTTGCGATACTTTAGAAGTAATTTGCTCGGATAAACGACCTAATTTCACATTTCCATTTGATTTACCTAACTCTTTTAATAGATAATAAGTGAATAGACCATGCCCCTTTTCAGGATAACCTTGAGCTGTTTCATTGCCTTGAGCAGCAGAGAAAACTATAAGATTTCCATCACCTAAGGTTGCATTTTCAGCATCAATCTCTACACCTCGCAGACCTTCTGTTACACCCTCATTCTCACGGTTTACACCACTGAAGCAAGCATCAAGAAATACTGTGGTTTGGTTAAAGGCAAGATCTCCTAACGTACGGTAGAATTCATCAAGTGCTATTCCACGCTGTGGATTTGTACCACGAACATCAACAGGTAAAAGATAAGCTTTGTTTTGATTTTTTACATCAGGTACCCCGTGACCCGCATAATATACAATGAGTTTTTTATTCTCCGGATCCGGAATTTTGCTTACCCAATCTTGTATTTCCTCTTCTATAATCATTTGTTTAGTAGCATCTTCTGTAAGATGTATATTCTCCACCGGAATACCGAGTGTTTTTTTGCAATAATCTGCAAATACACGGGCATCATGAATAGCGTAAGGCACATCTGAAACAAAACGATAGTTCTGATTTCCGATAACAAGAGCATAGGTATCATTTCTTGTATAAGGTTGGAAAGGAATCAAGGAATCTACTTCAGAAGTTATGTAATCATAATCCACTTGGTTAATGCGCCCTATAGTACTCTTTTCTATTGATGATCTTGCTAACCCGTATTCATTGCAGTTTTCTGCATTAATGTAGGAAGGTACACGACGGACATCACCTGTGTAGAGAGTATGCCGGGGCTTACCGTCAACGGTTGTTTCTCCGGCAAATACGTAATGACCTAAAATCGAAGTCGGACTTAATTCTATATTCTTTAGATTGTCACAGGACGCATAGGCCTGATCACCTATACGACATTGATCCGGGATTTTAACTGAAGCAAGTGCATCACAATCAGCAAAAGCTATTGTTTCGATATTCTTGAGGCTGACAGGTAACGATATAGTACGTAGACGCTTGCAATTCATAAAAGCACCCCAGCCAATACTTGACAAGTCAGTGCCGGAGAATACAACTTCCTGCAGATTGGGGAGATTGGCAAATGCACAGGAGCCTATACGGGTTACGCCATCTTCGATATGAACTTTACGGACGTCAAGTTTCTTTTTTACCCATGGAGCCAACATAGTCTTGGTATTATAATCATCTATTTCGACCCCTACTCTCTTTTTATTGGTATTTGTGTTAGAAATGGTTAGAGTGTAGCCATCAAATGACCATTTGCAGTCGTCTCCACACTTGCCTTCAATCTTATTTTGAACAGTTTGTCCAAAAGAACATATCACACAAAATATAGTGATAGTAAGAGCTATTATATATCGTTTCATATTTTAAACTTATATTTAATATCTAATTTGTAGGTATATTCTACTGGTAGTTGTTTTGAATTTATATTTATCTGGTCCAAATATATTATGGTTCAGAGATTGGTAATTTAGAGCTCCGTTCCTTAATTCATAACCTAACCCTATTGATTTCCAAGATACATTAAATCCAAAGCCATAGATTAAGCCATGACCTAAATTTAATTTAAGGGTACTTCGAACCGGGTTATCAGATATGTTGCTATTATCAGGTATCTCGGCTGCATCATAAATTCCTTTTTTATCATTATTTATATCTTTTTTATCATTACTTATATAAAGTAATGAAGCATGATAGCCGATATGGCCATATACATTAAATTTTAGATAGTGGAGTTGAGGTATATCCATATATATGAAGGGAGCTATAGTAACAGAGGGACCGACTGTCATACCATAGTTGACTTCATATTTTTCAAGAAGCCATGGTATATAATAATAATCTTTATTATTTTTCTGACTGCTATCATAAAGTTTATTTCCTTCTGCTGCTTTATAATGATTAACATTTAAGTCTATGTAGGAATAGTCAATGTTAAACTGTATCATATTGATAATGGGATACTTGTGCAAACGATAGTTTTTGCCAAGTTGTAAACTTACACCCCAGTCAGACTTAAATTCCGGCACCTCACCATTGTTATAACCCAAATCAATTGGTTTATTGGGTTTAAGACGTGCTGTAAGGTTGTAATCTAAGTTGAGGAAAGAGTTAAGTGACCATACTTTGCTGAAATGGGCAGCGTTGTAGTTACGTGAGGTTATAATTTCCTGTACCTCAACGATGTCATTGATTGTGGTGACTTGCGTAGTGTCTTCCGCAAGGTCTAAAACCACAGTACTGTCAGGCTTATCTTGTGCAAACGATAGTAACGTCCACACAATAGCCATACAACTAAAGAGTAATCTGTTCATGTGATTTTGTATTAGTTAGTAATGTATTTAATTCAGCTTTTATTCAATGCCTTTTATTGTCAACCATTTACGATTGACAACCATGTCTTTATCTGCGCGCTGGTTTTTTAAGAGCCATTTGGCGAAGTCTTTCTGATTTAATGAATTCGGATGGAGTGGGTCTACACTCACATCTGTACATTTTGTAAAAGGATTTGGAGAATATATAATGATTAACTGGTTATACTCCTGTGGATGAGTGGTATTTAATTTATAATATGTAGAATTCGGATCGATTGTCTTATCGAAAAATATATAATCCTTACCTCCCTTAATCTTATAACGCCCCGTGTTATCCTTACGATATGGCAATAAACAGGCAGTATCGTTATCTTCAGTAAGAAGATAAATAGCTATGTAGCCATCAGAGGGCGAACGGAATTTCACAAAGAAACGATCGCCTGTATTAAATTGGTCAGTCTCGATTTTTTTCCCTTCAATATCTTTCTGTACCTGCCATTTAATGTCTGTAGAGGCACGTATGATTTCTCGAGCCTTACCCCAAACTTCAGCTGTAAATAATAAATTACCATCTTTATATTCGATGTTGATTTCAGGCTCACGCTCATCACCTAACCATTCGCCTTTAACTGATGATGAGGTGTCCATCAGATAATACGTACTTAGTTCATCATTAACAAATTTATCTGTATTTATAAAGTCAGAAGCTACAAGAACACCAAATTTTTCCTTTATAGCTTCGGCCTGAGCGAGTTCTATAGATTTAATTTTAGCTTCCTTAATAGTAATATTGTCATTCTCGCTAACAACGAACGTATATTTGCCCGTCACTGTAGCAATCTTTTGAGCACATATACTAGTAGGACACACTGTAATTAAAAATAGTAACAAGAAGTATTGTAAATGATTATACATAAGAAATAGAAGTTTTTTGTTGTATACAAGCTGAGGGTTAGTGTACAGAGAGATTAGAATTACAACTCCTAAGAAGTATAGGCCATCAAGAAAAAGGAGTTGTAACCCTAACCCTCATGTATTATTAGATTAATAAATATCTCTACCTTAGAG
>CAMWKC010000267.1 GCA_947174735.1 uncultured Porphyromonadaceae bacterium | reverse complement strand
ATCCTGCATGACCGGTGACATCTTCGGCTCTCTGCGTTGCGAATGTGGCGAACAGCTTCACTTGGCTATGGAGATGATAGAAAAAGAAGGCCGAGGAGCAATAATCTACCTCAATCAAGAAGGTCGCGGCATAGGCCTTATGGACAAAATACGTGCTTACAAACTTCAGGAGAACGGTCTCGATACCGTTGATGCCAATCTGCATCTCGGTCATAAAGCCGATGAACGGGATTATGGAGTAGGAGCTAATATTCTACATGCCTTAGGAGTAAAAAACCTGCGTCTTCTCACCAACAATCCGGTAAAGCGTATCGGACTTGAAGGATATGGCATCAATATCGCGGGTACCGTTCCTCTCGAAGTGACGCCCAACCCGTACAACCGTTTTTACATGCACACCAAGAAGACCCGTATGGGCCATGACCTGCATAAAGTAGACTGATATGCGTAACATCTCAAACCTTGCTCCGCTGGCTCTGACCGTCCTCGGCGCTCTTGCCATAGCAACAACGTCAACAGCTGCTAAAAAACCTCTTGACCATTCGACATTCGACTCATGGGAGACAGCTTCCAATAATCTCCTGTCGTCCGACGGCCAGTGGGCGGCTTTCGCAGTCAACCCGCAGGAAGGCGACGGGACGCTTACTTTCTATAATACACGAACCACACACCGTATCACAATAGAACGTGGACATACTCCTGCCTTCACTGCTGACGGCGCATGGGGTGTGGCATTAATACGCCCTCCGTACGCTGTAACCCGCAAGGCCCGTATTGATAAGACAGCAGCCCACCTTATGCCCGCCGACTCGTTGGCTATCGTCAATCTAAAAACCGGTAACGTAACACGTATAGGCGGAGTCAAGGCTTACCGCGTGTCTCGCGACAAAGGGTCGCTTATTGCCTTCGAGAGCTGTGACACAACCCTTGTCTCTCCCTCGGTTTTAGCAGATGCCAAAGCTGGCGTCCCCTTAGTGGTTGTTGACCCGGCTTCAGGTAATAACAAGGTAGTGAAGTGGGTTAAGGAATATGCTGTTTCCGATGCCGGCAACTGTGTGGCTGTGGCACTACGCAGCAATCCTACCGACTCACTGACTACAGATGGTATCGGTATAGTACAGATTGCCGACACATCGTTTACCCTTATTGACCGAGATCGTAAGTTCTACGGTAATGTTGCTCTCGATCGTAAAGGTGAGCGTCTGGCATATATAGCTTCGGACGACACAGTAGCTACCGGTACAAAACGTGCCCAGCTCTATGTAGCCGACCTGCACCGTCCATACGAGATACCCGAGATGGTGTTTGATCAGATTTCCGGTCCACGCGGTCCGAACTATTCCCTACCCCATTCCGATGACCCCGAACTACAGGCGAAACTTATGGAAGAATGGGGCCGAAAACAGCGTGAAGCAGCCGGCAAACACCTATACATCAATCAGTATACCCGACCTGAATTTTCATACGACGGGTCACGCCTGATAGCAGGAGTGGCACCTTACGTAGCTCCAGACGACACGACCATAGTCAGCTTCGAGCGTGCAGACCTCGATATATGGCGTTGGGACGCTCCTATGACACCGCCTCAGGAAAGCGCACTGGTTAAGGAGCTTAAAGAACATACTCTTACCACCGTCACTACTCTTGACAACATGAACACAGTACTGCTTACCGATAGCGAACTGGCTACGGTCAGCGGAGCTAATCGCTGGGATGCAGACTGGGCTATGGTGAATGACCCGACACAAACAATGGTAAGTCATCAATGGGATTACTTCGCCAAGGCTGACATAAGTGTAGTGAATGTGACAAACGGTCAGCGACGGGTAGTAGGTAAGGCACCGTATAATGAATGTCTTATCTCGCCTATGGGTAAGTATGTGGTATGGTTTGACAATCGTCAGTACTATGCCTACGACATTGCTTCAGGTAAAACCCGTTGTATATCGGAACAGGTGCCCTACCCGCTTTGGGACGAAAGCGGTGACCGTCCCGGTCCACGTGAAGCGTACGGCGTGGCCTGCTGGAGTGCAGACGACCGTGACATTATGGTTTATGACCGTTACGACTTATGGCGTCTCGATCCGGCCGGAGCACGTGCTCCTGAATGTCTGACCGCAGGTTACGGCCGCAGCAACAATCAGCGTCTGCGCTATGTGAACCCCAATCCTACAGATGTGCGTTTTGTTACTGACGGCAGTGAAATGTTACTGAAAGTATTTGACTTCACTGATAAACGCAATGGGTTGGCCACTCTCCGCTACGGGCGCCCGGCAGCTCCTGCGATACGTCTGCTCGAAGGTATGAATTATTCCGAAATACACAAAGCCCTCAATGCCGATGTGTATTCCTGGATAGCTGCTAATTTCAGTATCTCTCCCGATGTATATGTGTGCCGTGGCACCGATTTCGCGAAGGCTACAAAGGTCACGGCTTCCAATCCGCAGATGGCAGATTACCGCTGGGGACGTGCCGAATTGGTAAAGTGGTATGCCTACGACGGCTCTCCGGCCGAAGGTGTCCTGTACATTCCCGAAGACCTTGACACCACAGTACAGCATCCTATGCTCTCGGTGTTCTACGAGACACAGACCGAGAATCTCTATACACATTACCGTATGGAACCCTCATGGAGCTGGATAAATTATCCCTTCTATGTGAGCCGGGGTTATGTGGTGTTCGTACCGGACATTCACTATACCGCCGGAGTACCGGGCGAAAGCGCATGGAATTATGTGTGCTCCGGTGTCGAAGCTCTGTGCGATCGTTATAGCTGGATTGATCCTAAGCGTGTGGGCATCGACGGCCAGAGCTGGGGCGGTTATCAGACTACCTATCTGGTAACACGTACCGATATGTTCGCCTGTGCCGGGTCAGGGGCCCCTGTAGCCAATATGACTTCAGCATTCGGCGGTATACGCTGGGGTACGGGCGACTCACGGCAGGCTCAGTATGAGATGGGTCAGAGCCGTATAGGACGTGACCTCTGGAGTGCCCCGGAACTCTATATAGCCAACTCGCCGGTATTCCATGCAGACCGGTGCCACACACCGCTTCTTATAATGCACAACGATGCCGACGGTGCCGTACCCTGGTATCAGGGTATCGAAATGTTTATGGCTCTTCGTCGTCTCGGACGCCCGGTGTGGATGCTACAATATAACGGTGAGGCACACAACCTCCGCGAACGACGCAACCGCAAGGATATAACTATCCGTCTGCAACAATTTTTTGACCACTATCTAAAAGGTGATCCTATGCCGGAATGGATGCTACGCGGTATTCCGGTCACACGCAAAGGTCAGGAGATGGGTACTGAATTGGTAACAGACTGACATAGAAATTTACCATAATCATTAAGCCGCTTTACAACAGATGTTGTAAAGCGGCTTAATGATTATGGTAAATCAGGTTTCCGGTAATCTTATGTACTCATTTCACCGCAAAGGGAATATTCCATATAGCGTTTCACATCATCAGTTGAGAGACCGAGCCCGAACAGGAACATAAGTTTGGCTATAGCTGCTTCAGAAGTCAGATCGTGACCTGATACAACGCCGGCCTGTGCCAGTTCAAGACCGGTGACATAACGTAACGGATGCACTGAGCCGTTGCTGCACTGAGTAATGTTCACTATCACGACTCCACGTGCCACAGCCTCCTTT
>CAMWKC010000266.1 GCA_947174735.1 uncultured Porphyromonadaceae bacterium | reverse complement strand
ACTTTGAGTATATTGAATTAACTTTACGCTACAAATCAAAATTTTTTTATCATGAAACCTAATCTGCTATTTACCACACTTGTGAGCAGTGTCCTGCTGCTCGGAAGCACTGGCTTCACAGCCTGTGCTAAAATACCCTTTGTAAAAAATGCTTCAATAACCGCTTCAAAAAACATTATTAAAAAGTCGCTTAATATCGACAGCTTTAATAGTGTTTCAATACCAAGCATCATCGATGTTGTTTACACACAACAGAGCGGTAACAGCATAGCCAGAATAGAAGCTCCTGACAATCTCATGGAGTATGTAAGCGTGGAAGTGAACGGAGGAAAACTTACCGTAACTCTGAAAGGTCTGTCAACCCAGAGTCTGGACATGAATAACCAGACTATACTCTGCTATGTCAATTCTTCTTCATTATCAGACATTAATATAAGCGGCACAGGCGACTTCAACTGTACCAGTCTCAACACGGACAAGCTTACTCTTAGTATAGGAGGTACAGGCGATATATCCTTTAAAAATGTGAAATGTACATCGTCAGTAGAGGCAAGCGTAGGAGGCACGGGAGATATCGATATAGACAATCTTCAATGTTCTACTCTGTCTGCGAGTATCGGAGGCACAGGAGACATTGATATAGACAATCTTCAGGCAACATCGGTCAGTGCCAATGTAGGCGGAACAGGCGATATCGAACTTGAAGGAAACGTTACCGACGCTAATTACACAGCCGGCGGTACAGGAGATATCAAAGCCCGTAAGCTTATAGCAGATAACGTTGTCGCCCATGCCGGAGGCACAGGCGACATAGAATGTTATGCAAATAAATCAATCAACGCTTCCGGCTCTATGACGGCTTCTGTCACTTACTGGGGATCACCCTCATCAGTACAGGCCGGTAAGAATGTATCGTCACGCTAATCAATATATATATCCGTAATTAAGCTTTAGGAGCATCACTGACAGCCGTGTCGGCAGCCGCCGGCGCGGCTGTTGTGATTTTAGGCGAAGCCGGACTGGCAGGGTCCGTCACCGGAGTGTTTACGGCCACACCGCCGAGTCCGTCAGTAGGTGTGGGTGCAGCTGGCACCGGATAACCGGGATTATGAGGCGTACCTCCGTTGGCAAAGAACGGATACGGAAGTCCGATAATAAGACCCGGATTTTTCTGAGTGCCCATATAACCCTCCAGAATGGTATCGCGTCCGGAAGCCTCCTCATAAGTGTAAAGATTGAAGTAACGTAACATTATAGCAAGGTGTTCAAAGATACCTGCCTGTATAGCTTCATACGAAAGCCATGCCGAAGTGTTGGTAAAACACGTGATTTGAAGTGGTATACCTGTCGGAGTCTGCGCCAGAGTGGTTACGAAACAGTAGTTATCGCCTCCGCCATGAGCCACGCGGGGATGTGCGTCAAGATATAACTTTATGTAGGCCCGGAACACCCCGAGATTAGTATCAAGTGAGCCGTTGACCAGTCCTTCGCTGTTATCCGCATCCTCGACTATACCACGTGCCTGCTGTTCACGCTTTTTCTTCACCCACTCGCCTACAAGGGGCAGAGTTTCAAAAAAGTCAAGCATCGCCTTGTCCGGAGCCACTACCGAATCAGCATCAATATTGTAACTACGTACTATCTCACGTGTATTACTCTGCTGCATGCTGCGGTAATTGGTGAAACTGCCACTGACAAGACTGTACGGAGGAAGATAAGTGGTGGTCTTATCCCAGTTAAGCACCTTAACTGCTGTCAGATTGACCTCAGTAACCGTACCGTTGGCATTGGTACCCTGCACCTTTATCCAGTCTCCTATATGCAAAGAATCGTTCTGCGACAGTTGGACACCGGCGACAAGACCGAGTATACTGTCTTTGAACACCAACATCAGCACAGCGGCAAAAGCACCTAAACCTGCTAACAGCGAACCGGGTGAACGGTCGAAAAGAATAGCTACCGCTATAATAATACCTACTATCCATACCGCAACCTTTACCAACTGAAGAAAACCTTTCAGCGGCAAACGACGTGTGTTTTCATGCTCATCGATATGCACCCAGAGCACTGTGGCGAATATGCTGATACCTTCGACAAAAATATAAACTATATATATCCATGTGAAACGTGTCAGCCACATTGACAGTGTTTCCTTATTATTCAGTGTGAACTGCAGTAATATCAGGAAGAAAATAGCCGGTATCAGCCGTGCCACCTTAGTAAAGAAGTCGGCCTGGCTAAGCTTCTCGTAGATTGACCATTTCCAATGCTTACCGACTTTGCGGACAACCATCATTACTGCCCAGCTCACGGCCAGACCGAGCCCCCATGCAATCACAAACACTATAGAAGCATAGATAATTGTAAATAAAGTCTCGTTGTTTTCCATACCCAGCAGAGCGAGTATCCAGTCCACCAACTTCATTATAATACGCGCTATGAAGTAGGTGCTTTCTTCGGTCACAGGTGAAAGATCAACCGTCGGCAACGTGTCATGACCAGGCGTGTGTGCAACCGGATTGTGTTCTATCATAAACATGTGTCTTAATTTATTTATGTGTATTGTGGAATTGCGTGTGGAATAATTAACCGGCGCATCTGTCCCGGCAGCACAGTACGCCATAGTGTATAATTCATACAAACCCGATATTCTTTTTGTTCATAATTTCCCGCCGCCTGACCTGTTGAACCGCCGGCACAAATATCCGTTTTTTTAAAACTGAAAGTGGTAAAATACTGACAGAGGCACTCTTGAGTAGGCATTAAATAATTTTAACATTTAGAATATCTGATTTTTTGCACACTCATTCCACCTATGTGCAAATATATAATAATATGTTTTAAAACATATTTATAAAATATATAATTGATTAAGTGTAAGTTACACACAATATTAGACATCTTTAACATTTATTTCTAAAAAAAACTCTCTAAAAGATTAGGTTTTAGAAAGGTTTTATACTAACTTTGGTCTACCCGAATAAGAAATCTTAAAAAACATTAAACAACATAATGGAGCAGACATTAGTCATTCTGAAACCTTCAGCAGTAGAGCGCGGTCTTATAGGCGAGATTATCGCCAGGATTGAAAAACGTGGTCTCATCATTTGCGGCATGAAAATGATGCAGCTTGATGAGAAGATCTTGCGTGAGCATTATGCGCATCTTGTCGACCGTCCATTCTTCCCCTCTATCGTCAAGTCGATGACGGCATCTCCTGTGATTGTGATGTGCCTCAAAGGTATTGACGTTGTTGAGGTCTTCCGTAAGATGACCGGTGTCACAAATGGCCGTCAGGCTGAACCCGGCACACTGCGCGGTGACTTCTGTGTAAGTAACCAGGCCAATATCGTTCATGCCAGCGATTCTCCTGAGAATGCTGTTATCGAGCTGGCACGTTTCTTCGCTCCCGGCGAGATTTTTGATTATACCCCTGCTAATATCCGTTTCCTTTACAGCGACGACGAGCTCAAGGCGTGAGCCAGGCTCCTCACCGACCTATGCCTCTCCATAAAAAATCTTTTCTATTCTGATGACAGTTAACATGAAATCGATATGCGCGGCAGCCTTGTTCCTGGCTATGGCATGTTCCCCACTCGCGGCGCAGACAATAACTTCCAAGTCGCCCCATTCCGACGCGCATAAGCAGTTACTGGCCAACCAGACCAAGTCTAAAGACCA
>CAMWKC010000265.1 GCA_947174735.1 uncultured Porphyromonadaceae bacterium | reverse complement strand
GCTTTATATTATATGAGTCTTTTAATCTACCGGCATGTTAATGTGTTGTCTCAGAACACATAACCTATACCGAGATTAATAAAAGCACCACTCGTATCGTTCATCATAGAATATTTTATCTGAAGGTTCAGCTTCAGATTTGAGGTAAGATAGGCTTCGGCACCGCCGCCGAGATCGAGACCGGCACGTGAGGCATGGCCGTGCTCGTGATAGCTCCAGTTATTGTAAGTAATACCGGCAAGAGGATACAAGTTGAATCCACGG
Organism: uncultured Porphyromonadaceae bacterium; assembly: GCA_947174735.1. Classification (GTDB taxonomy): domain Bacteria; phylum Bacteroidota; class Bacteroidia; order Bacteroidales; family Muribaculaceae; genus Lepagella. The sequence goes on along the minus strand of CAMWKC010000265.1, from coordinate 3,419 downwards.
GCAACCCGGAATGGAAACTGGGCATCGACACTAAGTTCAAACAGTGACTTGCCCTCATTACGGAAACCACAACCTATCTCAGGTGCTATACGCACGTGAGGAGCCAAAGTATAATGAAAATAGATGTCGGCATAACCGCCATTGTTATAAGAAGAGAAACCGGCAGCGATACCGAGAGTCTTCTCACCGGTCTCGGCAGACACCTCAGACACTCCGGCTGTCAGCATAAGAACGGCTGTTGCAATTGCAATACGGGTAAAAGACTTTTTCATACAGTTTGATTTTAGTGGTATAATGTGAGTGTGTTTTTAATCTAAAAAACACCACGTGTATAAAATAGTTTTCTTAATTTTGCATTATTACTAATTTCCCTCTCCTGACACTCTACCTTTATACCTTCTATGAACACTAAGGACACACTCATACCCTTCTCCGTCATGCAGATGCTGCGGGTGGCTGCGGCTGTACCGGAAGTTTCTCTGGCTAATCCTAAAGCTAATATGACTGCTATGGCCGCTATGTGCCGTCAGCTTGACCGTAAACATGTACATTTGACTGTATTTCCCGAATTATCCCTTACCGGATACACATGCGCTGATCTTTTCGGGCAGTCACTACTGCTTGATGAAGTCGAAAATATTCTCAGTCATTATATAATGGCCGACAAGTCCTCAGCTACTGATGTATCTCTATCGTTGCCACAGGATATGGTGACTGTTATCGGTGCGCCACTGCGTCGCGGTCCTCATCTTTATAACTGTGCCGTAGTCATCGCCGGCAATAGCATACTTGGAGTGGTGCCTAAATCGCATATACCTAATTACTCTGAGTTTTATGAATTACGCTGGTTCACTCCGGCCGACGGTATCGCCGCTACCACAATATCTATTAAAGGTCATGAGATACCGTTCGGTACAGATCTGCTGTTTGACATAGGCGGAGCTATGCTTGGGGTTGAGATATGTGAAGACTTATGGGTACCACTGCCTCCGAGCAGTCACCTTTGTCGTCAGGGCGCCGATATTATAGCCAATCTTTCGGCCTCTGATGAAAACATAGGTAAACACGACTACCTGCTTCAGCTTATACGTCAGCAAAGCGCACGCTGTTCGTGCGGAGATATCTACGCTTCGGCCGGTGTAGGCGAGTCATCTACTGACCTTGTATTCTCAGGTAATGCTATAGTAGCTTCTGACGGCACACTGCTCGAAGCATCGCCACGTTTTATACCTTCGTCGCTCACCGCCATAGCGGATATAGATATAGAGCGTCTGCGCAATGACCGTCGTCACCGCAATACGTTCGCTGCCGCCCGTGAATCGGAAGCAAGAATAATGCGTTCCGCACAATTACTGTCAGGCAGTAAGATACCGTACACCCCTCTGACGCCTGTAGACCCCACTCCGTTTGTACCTTCAGATGCAGCTTCCCGTTCGGAACGTTGCCGTGAGATTATTTCGATACAGGCATGGGGCCTGATGCAACGGCTCAGAGCCACAGGTATGAAAAAAGTAGTTATCGGTATCTCAGGCGGTCTCGATTCAACACTGGCATTATTAGTAGCTGTCAAAGCATTTGAGATGCTCGGTATAGAACGCAGTAACATCGTCGGTATAACCATGCCGGGCTTCGGCACTACTGACCGTACACATTCAAATGCATGGCGACTTATGGAACAATTAGGTGTGACACCTGTCGAAATACCTATCGGCGAAGCGGTAAAACAGCATTTCTCGGCTATAGGTCATGACGGTGTTACACTCGATGCTACATACGAAAACAGTCAAGCACGTGAGCGTACCCAGATTCTCATGGATTATGCCAACCGTATAGGTGGTCTGGTAGTAGGTACCGGCGACCTTTCCGAGCTTGCTCTCGGCTGGTGTACCTATAATGCGGATCAGATGTCGATGTATGGTGTCAACGCCTCTGTACCAAAGACTCTTGTACGTCATCTTATCGAGTGGTATGCCGACTGTGAAGCCACTCCCGAAGTAGCTCGTCTGTTACGCGACATAGCCGACACACCTATCAGTCCTGAGCTGCTGCCGGCAAATGATAAAGGAGAAATAGACCAGAAGACCGAAGACCTTGTAGGACCCTACCTGCTACATGATTTTTTCCTTTATCACGTATTGCGTAACGGCTTCTCTCCTCTTAAGATTTATCTGCTGGCTTGCAACGCCTTCGAAGGGACTTTCGACGATGCTACCATAAGACGCTGGATGCGCAATTTCTACCGTCGCTTCTTCTCGCAGCAGTTCAAGCGCTCCGTAATGCCGGACGGTCCTAAAGTAGGTAGCGTATGTCTGTCACCACGTGGTGACTGGCGAATGCCTTCTGATGCTTCAGCGCGTCTTTGGCTTGATGAAGTTGACAATCTTGACAAGATTCTTAATGAAGATTCTATCTGATTTTATGGACCGTAACGACACAAAAAATTCCTCGCCGCGTTACGAAGCTGACGACTTACAGAAAGCTGTGGCCGTCATGCAACGCGGAGGTATTATACTCTACCCTACCGATACAGTGTGGGGAATAGGATGTGATGCCACTAATCCTAAAGCAGTAGAAAAGATTTTCCGGCTCAAACAGCGTGCGGAAGCAAAATCAATGCTCGTACTTGTTGAGTCGGAAGCGGCCCTCGAACGTACGGTGGCTAATGTACCTGACGTGGCATGGCAACTCATCGAAGTAGCCGTACACCCTGTCACTATCATCTACGACAAGGGTATCGGCGTAGCCCCGGCTCTGCTGGCAGAAGACGGCTCATTAGGTGTACGTATCACCCGAGAGCCATTCTCTGCCGCTTTATGCCGCCGGCTGCATAAACCTGTGGTTTCGACTTCAGCCAATGTCAGCGGTCAACCTGCTCCGGCTCTTTTCCGTCAGATAGCACCGGAAATAATTGAAGGTGTTGACTATGTAGTGCGATTCCGCCGTAATGATAATACGGCCCCTTCACCGAGCAACATAATAAAACTTTCCGACTCAGGCGTTGTCAAAGTTATAAGATGAAGGGTAAAGGCATATCGACTCGGAGGCAACGTATACGATATGTAGTCTGTGACTGGTTAACTTCAGCCGTTGCCTTTCTGCTATTCAACATTTACCGCTACTATGCGGTAGCTTTGCATACAGGCAATTCGCTCGGCGGTTTTCTCGGTAGTCAGAAACTCTTACTTGAACAGATATTTGTACCTGTCGGTATGCTGGGGATATATTGGCTATCAGGATATTACAATCGTCCTTTTGATAAATCGCGTCTTCAGGAACTCGTCACTACTTTCTTCTCTGCCGCACTGAACTCGCTGCTGATTTTCCTCATCTTCCTTATTGACGACCAGACTCTGCACCGTACTGTAAGCTACGAGATGCTTGCCGTATTGTTTATGCTGCTGTTAGGATGTACTTATATA
>CAMWKC010000264.1 GCA_947174735.1 uncultured Porphyromonadaceae bacterium | reverse complement strand
CTATGCGAATACTCAAAAATACCAACAAAAGCTACTGCTTCATAATGGAGCTCGAAGTACGTGACTACGAGCTCGACGCAGAGCAGATAGTCAACAATGCTAACTATCTGCATTACATGGAGCACACGCGCCATAAATTCTGTAGCGACGCAGGCCTGTCTTTCATTGAGATGCACCAGCAAGGCATAGACGCTGTCGTACGCAAAGTCGAAATTGAATATATTGCCTCACTCCGTGGTAACGAAAGCTTCCTAAGCTGTCTGCGCCTCGAACGCAAAGGTCCTCGATTCATCTTTCATCAGGATATTATGCGTCCCGGTGGTGACTTAATAGCCCAGGGTATCATAACCGTAGTTGTTCTCAAAGACGGACGCCTTTCAAGAGGTGATGAGCTCGCTGCTATTTTCAAGAAATACATTAGCTGATTTTACTCTATGGCACAGAGAGCCGACGGTACTTTAGCTTCTACCGCTCTTTCGATGATACGAGGAGTTGACGCCGCTGTAGTACGCCATCTCGAAGAATGTGGACTGACACCTTCCGATTTCTTCTCACTTTCAGACGATGCTCTTGCCGAAGCTCTCGGTATGAAACGTCAGGATGTGTGGAATGAACATATACGCGATGAAGCAGTATTCAAAGCACGCAGCGAACTTGACCAGATAAGCAGATACCGACTTATGCGTCCACTGTTTCTGCTTGATGACGACTATCCGGAATTTCTTAGAAGCGTACCTGACGCTCCGGTGGTAATTTACATACTTGGTGACTGTAAACTCGATCGGTTACATTCAATCAGTGTCGTAGGTACACGCAAAGCCACTCCGTACGGTCTTGACTTCGCACACCGTATAGTAGAGGAATTAGCAGGTTACTTTCCTGATTTATTAGTAGTAAGCGGTCTGGCAAGCGGTATAGACTCAGCCGCTCATATAGCTGCCCTGAAAGCTGGCCGCGACACTGTAGGAGTTATGGCCCATGGTTTGCATATAGTCTATCCGGCTATAAACCGCCAGTTGGCAAAACAAATAATTGATGCCGGAGGTGCTCTGATTTCCGAATATCCGTTAGGCACAACTCCCTTTCGCGGACGCTTTCTGGAGCGTAACCGCATCGTAGCTGCTCTTTCACCAGTAACTATCGTAGTCGAAAGCGATATACGCGGTGGCGCTATGTCGACAGCTTACACCGCCGACAGCTATCATCGCGAAGTCATGGCTTTACCGGGACGTGTCGGCGACCCTACAAGCGCCGGCTGCAATCTGCTTATACGTCGTGGCAAAGCACAGTTAATCACCTGTGCAGCCGATCTTATCGAACATACAGGCTGGTCACTGTTTAATGTCGCCGTCGATTGTTCCAGACGTAATCTCTTTCCTGAACTTGATGGTGACGCACGTATTATCTATGATGTGCTACGTCAGAAATCAGATGCCTTGACTATCGATGAACTCTGTATGCGTACAGGGCTGAACGCTGCCCGCCTGCTGGCTCAGCTTACCGAACTTGAATTCGACGGTGTCATAGCACGTCATTCCGGTGGCCGCTACACAGCTCTGTAAATTCGGTTTCTTTAACCCGGGAATTATTCTTTGTAATCCGGTTCAAGACTATGTTTCAATCCGTCATACTTAGGTACTTCAATTTCATTACCATCGTCATCGAGGGTATATATTTTTACGTTCTGACCTTGTGCATTAAGAATACTTTCCGTATTGTTAACATAATATTCAGCATTTTCAAGAGCTTTTTTGCGGTCGACTTTCGTATAGTCCTTACTAAGATACATCGGGGAGATTATCCGGTCGGTATGTTCGAGACCGGTTGCTTCAAATGAAAAACCACCATCAGCCTCAGCTTTGAGAATAAGCCCGGGAAGGCCGCGAAGTTTCCAAGGTCCGAAAGGCATGGGTATTTCAGGAGTAAACCATGTCTTCCAATGACGCCCGTGATAATCACTCTCGGCCATTAGACATTCATATCCGAGCACATTAGCAGTAGAATCCTCGTTTATACTCCATTCTATTTCGGCTATAGGTTCGGTATAGTAGCCAAGATCTTCTCCGTATTTGCCATAGACAGTAAGTGTCTCTTCGGCAGGAGTGGTAAAGACATAAGTATATGTCTTTTTAGTAGGACCTTTTCTGAGGTCCCACGATGTTGAGCCGTCAGGTTCAACGGTCATACACGTATTTTTAATAATCTCCATGTACTTTGCCTTACCATCCGGAGTTGATTTCAGTGAGTCAACCCAAAGACTAAGATCATTGAAATACTTTGCTTCGGCGGCAGAAGCTAACAGTGACATTTTGGTAGTGACAGCCTTACCTTGTTTATCAGGAGTATTACAGTTATAGCTGACTATTAGATCAGCCTTATTCTGTGCAAGACCTATGATTGTAACTGCACTCACGAATACGAAAGAAATCGATCTATTCATTATTATCGGATTTATATTTTTATTTTCTGACAGATATTGAAATTAATACTTCGCGGCCACGGAGCCAGCGCTGACTTTCGAATGAAGTAAGATGATTATATGATTTATAATTGTAGGTGCGCTGGTTAAATATATTACTCAGAGATGCTGAAAATTCAAGACGTTTATTAAGCTTGAAAATTACTTTGGTATCAAGCAGAACTACATTTTTGAAATTATCTGCGGTCAATTCATTACGATAATGTTCCCCTCGTATATGCCATTCCCACTTTCTATGGGGCATAACATTAAAAAGCAAAGTATTCTCCATACTACCGAGCCATGAAGATTTTATACTGTTCATCGCCAGACGGTTTGACGAAAAACCGACTCGATAGTCAAAGCTTAGCCATCGTACCGGCGTGCCATTGATTTTACCACCTACTGACCATGATGTAGTCACGGAACTGACAGTCTCGTTTTCTGAAATAAGATGTGATTCATAACGGTTGAATCCACCGTTGACATTCACACTGCCGCGTATGAAATCAAGTGTCTTACCGACATTACCGTTTGCCATAAACATCTGACCGTTACTTTTAGCTGAAGTATACGAATATACTACATAATCACCGTAAAGCTGTTGCGCAATTGTATAGGGATTATGCGCCCACGACTGCATCACAAAAGCGTTTGCGAAGAGCCCTCTCCGTGTATGTTTATAAGAAAAATTAGCAGATACGTTCTGTGAGGTAGAGTTATAGAAATTATCTGTTCCACGTTGGAATGAACGGTAATCGGTCATCACGAAACCAGGCTGAATAAGACTCAGATCCATCGGTGAACGTCCGGCACCTCCATGTAATCCCATCGAGAAACGATTATTAGGCTTCCAGTTTATACTTAGCGAAGGTGAAAAATATGCCTCACTACGATTGGCAATAGCTTTATCAAAATGATAATTGGCAAACCTTACGGGAGCATTGAGTATGATGTTGACACGTTTCATCCAATACTCAAACTTGGGGGTGACATATATTGTAAAGTAGTCTGTATTAAGTACATTATCAGTAAGACCCGGTATTTCAGCCGGCATGTCAGGCAACTCGGTATTAAGGCCACGCAAATAACCTTCTATGCCTCCTTCAAGACTTGCCGTAACACCCTTTACCGAAAAAGCATAAGCGGCACTCTCATTGGTATAGAAAGCGTGGTCGCCTATATGCCTGTATCTTATACACAACTGACGCTGCCGACGAATAGCCTTGTGTAGATCTCGG
>CAMWKC010000263.1 GCA_947174735.1 uncultured Porphyromonadaceae bacterium | reverse complement strand
GTATAGTACATTAAGGCAAGTTGGTGCTGATGTAGTCATCGTGGGTAGTGACCAAGTATGGCGCTCGTCATTTTATTCAGATAGAAATTTATATCTGGATATGTTTCTAAAATTTGCATTAAAATTCAGTGGATTAAAAATAGCTTACGCAGCTTCGTTCGGAACAGGATGTTGGGATGTGCCAGAAGATGAAAGTCAGGTATTACAATATTTAAGTTCTAAATTCAATGCTATATCTACACGTGAGGCTTCCGGAGTCCATTTATGTAGACATTATTTGAAAGTTGAGGCTCTGCATATATGTGACCCTACGATATTGCTCACACAAAAAGATTATATGAAACTTGCTGAGAAATCGACTGATACTAATTATCTACTTGGTTATCTATTAGATATAGATTCTGAAACAGTAAAAATAATTGAAAATATAGCAGAAGAACTTGAACTGCAAGTCTATATAAAAGGTGCAGAAAATTCAGCGTATATAAGTGTGGAGAGATGGTTAGGATTAATAGAAGGTGCTACGGCAATAATTACTAATTCTTTTCATGGCACAGTGTTTTCCCTTATAACCCATACACCATTTATTGTTATAGTTCATGAAGAAAGGGGAGTGGAACGGATATATTCATTATTAGATAGTTTAGGTCTTGGCGAGCGTATGATAGAGAATATAGTGGATATAAAGACTTATATGTTGAAAGAACATAATATTGATTGGGGAAAGATAGACGAGAAATTAGAAGAAATGCGTATAGTCGGAAAACGTTTTCTTGAGGAGGCGTTATGTGGTAAAACTACTATAGAGATAGAACAAATATTATCACAAGAAACATACATCCGGCAGTCTAAATCAAACTCATAGGCTATGAAAATAGATGTAATTGTGTCTTCTATAATACCTGGAGGAGGAATTACTAACTTTGTAGCACAATTATGCAAAGCTCTTAGTTGCATGCATTCGCTACGGCTTATAGTAACTCATGAAGAGGTTAGAAAGGAACAAGTAGTCTGGTTCAATATATTTCTCAGTCGTGGACTGATTGATATATCAAAATCATATAAATTTTGGCGTTATATACAACTTATAAATATATGGAGGAAAGATACACCTGACTGTATAATAAATAATTATAATGCAGTAGGACAGTATGTATTACCTCTATTATCAAAGAAAGTCAGAAATCTACATATAGTACATGGGATAACATCTGATTTTAAACGTGTGGCAACTATTAACAAGGCCTATACATCACATTGGGTAGTGCCAAGCAGGAAAACCGCTGAACTGATTATGACAGGTAACAGGTCCGTTAAGTCAGAATGTATTACGCTTATACCACATGGGGTGGAAGAAGTTACAAAAGATACAATCCCCGTGCATAGGCTATATAATAAATTAGTGTTAATATATGTTGGAGTATTAGAAGAACATAAGGGCGTAGATATTCTTCCAGATGTGGTGAAAGAGCTTGAAAGGAGGAATATATCTTATCAATTCAATATTATAGGTGAAGGAAGTCTGAGAGAAAGAATCAGTAGAAATCTTGCATCTGAAATAGCTGATGGTAAAGTACGATTATACGGAACTATAAAACATAAGGAAGTGCTTAAAATGTTTACTCAGTCTGATATACTTGTGTATCCTACCCGAATAGATTCATTCGGTCTGGTTATCGTGGAGTCGATGATGGCAGGCTGTGTGCCTATAGTAGGAAGAATCGCAGGTGTTACCGATCAGATAATCGATAATACCCACGATGGATTCTTAGTATCGGTTAAGGCTGAGGATATAATACAAAAAATATATAGTCTCAGTCAAGATACTTCTCTACTTAAAAGAATGTCGGAACAAGCCAGATATAATGCGTCAGCCCATTATTCTCTTACTGTTATGATTGAAGCTTATAATAAGCTTCTTACCAAATTATTATGACATACGGTCGCGATAGTCTTCATAGGTAAATTCTTTAAGTAACCGAGGAACTCCTTGTGAAGGCTGTAACCATATTGAGGGATGCTGCAGACCGTTAAACATAGTAGTCTTCACGGTAGTATAGTGATTCATATCTTTTAAAGTGAGACGTTGTCCAGGAACGAGAGGAGAGGAAAATGACCAGTCGCCAACAAAATCACCACTTAGACAAGAATTGCCACCAAGTCTGTATGATATACCTTTTTTCTCATCAGTATCGGGTAAAGATTCTGCGATAGCTGGCTTGTAAGGCATCTCCAGACAATCCGGCATGTGACAAGCGAATGATGCATCTATAATAGCTGTCTTGATACCAGCATCTTCAACTACGTCAAGTACTTGTGTGATAAGATCCCCTGTCTGCCACGTAAATGCACTACCAGGTTCGATTATAATCTGGAGATGGGGATATTTATCATGTAGTTTATTTATAATTTCTACGAAATGATTTATATCATAGTCACTTCGTGTAATAAGATGACCTCCACCCATATTCAGCCATTTCACATAAGGTAAAAGATGACCGTACTGTTTCTCAAATGCCTGTAGCACTTTTTCAAGATCGTAACTCGAAGACTCACATAAAGCATGAAAATGCAAACCTTCAATACCGTCGGGTAAACCATCAGTAAGCTTAGAAGGGTTTTCGCCGAATCGGGAACCCGGAACACAAGGATTATATATATCAGTTTCGATTACACTGCAATGTGGATTAACCCGTAGACCTGCAGAAACTCGTTTATCGGGATGTGTCTTATTCCATGTATCGATTGCATTACGAAACCGGTTGAACTGAGACAGAGAATTAAAAGTGATATGTGAACAACCGGCAAGAAACTTCGGGAAAGTTTCATCAGTATATACTGGACAGTAGGCATGAACGTCATGACCAAGGTAGTCAAGAGAAAGTCTCATTTCATTGAGAGAGCTGGCTGTAGAAGCATCGAAATACTCTTTAATGATATTAAAAGTCTTCCATAGAGCATTAGCTTTGAAGGCCATTATAATCTTTATATCAGCTTTTTCAGCTACCTTTTTAAGTTTCTGAAGATTTGCACGTAGTTTATCTTCATATATTATATAAAAAGGTGTAGGAATATCAGCCATTGAAAGAGGCTGGCAGTTATCGTTATAGGATACAGACATCTAATTAAAATTTAAGTAAATTGAACTTTGCGAACTTCAGCATCAGTTTTTTTATACCAACGATACCGAAATCAACCGTAATAGTAGGTTCACCTGATAATTGTCCGAGACTACGGATCTCCCCACGGCCATATTTACTATGTTCAATAACACTTCCGATACGTAATTCGGGAGTATTATTGGCTACGGAAGAATGTTTTTGCAATACCTCTTTTAATGGCTTCATTGAAGGAGAAGGCTGACTGGAAGAAGTAGTACTGTAACGAGATGAAGTACCAGAAGATAAAGAAGATTGACGGTTCGCCCGGCTACTGGAAGAGTAGCCAGCCAAAGGGTTTATAAATGACTTATTTGAAGTAGCAGACGAGGAGATAACCTTAAGGAATCTGGTATCAATATCACCAAGGAAACGTGATGGAATAGTAGGAATTGTTTGTCCGTTTCGGAATCTGCTGGCAGCATAGGTAAGAATACAGGTAGTTTTTGCTCTTGTCATGGCTACATAGAGTAATCTCCGTTCTTCTTCTACCTGTTCAGGAGACTCCATAGATAAAGCAGATGGAAAGAGTTCTTCTTCGACTCCAACTATAATAA
>CAMWKC010000262.1 GCA_947174735.1 uncultured Porphyromonadaceae bacterium | reverse complement strand
TGATACGCCGACCACCGAGATCTACACAAGTCTATTCGTCGGCATCGTCTGATGTGTATTAGAGACAGGTCTACCGTTATGATCAGAGCGGTGAGCTTCACGGTTTGACACGTGTGCGCGGCTTTACGCAGGATGATGCCCATATCTACTGCGCTCCTGAGCAGATAAAAGATGAGTTTCTCAAGGTGATGGACATTATTCTGTACATATTCCGTGCACTGAAGTTCGATAGTTTTGAGGCTCAGATATCGCTGCGTGATCCCAAAAACAAGGAGAAATATATCGGTAGCGACGAAAACTGGCATCTTGCTGAGAAGGCTATTATCGAGGCTTGTGCCGAGAAAGGTCTGAAAGCACGTCAGGTAGAAGGCGAAGCCGCTTTCTACGGTCCGAAACTTGACTTTATGGTTAAGGACGCTATCGGTCGCCGCTGGCAGTTAGGTACCATACAGGTGGACTATAACCTGCCTGAGCGTTTCGGTCTTGAATACACAGGCAGTGATAATCAGAAGCACCGCCCCGTGATGATACACCGTGCGCCGTTCGGTTCGATGGAGCGCTTTGTGGCTGTACTGCTTGAGCATACAGCCGGTAAGCTGCCTCTGTGGCTGATACCCGAACAGTGTGTTGTGTTGCCGATCAGTGAGAAGTTCAATGATTATGCTTACACTGTAGCTAAGGAACTCGACAAGGAGGGTGTGCGCGCTATTGTTGACGACCGTAACGAGAAAATCGGTAAGAAGATACGCGACAACGAGCTCAAAAAAATACCCTATATGCTCATTGTAGGCGAAAAAGAAGCGGAAAATGGCGAAGTTTCTGTAAGAAAACAGGGCGAAGGTGATAAAGGTACGATGAAAATCGCTAACTTTGCAGCTGAATTGAATGCCGAAGTGGAGTCAATGACTAAACAGAACTGAAACAAACTAAAAGAAACAAATTAGCGCAACAGCTAAGACTGAATGGAGAAAAAACCTAATTTTTCAGGACCCCGTAAGCCTGCTCCTGCTGCTCCGCGTCCAAAGCCCGCACCACAGCAGCAGCAACAACGTCCCCGACGTGGTAACGAACGTAGCAGCAAGGATCCTTATGTGACTAATGAGCACATCAGGGCTAAAGAAGTGCGTCTGGTAGGCGACAACGTAGAGCAAGGTATCTATCCTATCGAGAAAGCTCGCCGTCTGGCCGAGCAGATGGAGCTTGACCTCATTGAAATATCGCCTAACGCAGAGCCCCCTGTGTGCAGAATTCTGGATTATCAGAAGTTTCTCTATCAGCAGAAGAAACGTCAGAAGGAGCAGAAGCAGAAGGCCGCCAAGGTTGTGGTGAAGGAGATTCGTTTCGGTCCGCAGACTGATGATCACGACTATAACTTCAAGCTCAAGCATGCTCAGGGCTTCCTCAAAGAGGGTTCTAAGGTGAAGGCTTACGTTTTCTTCCGCGGACGTAGCATTCTCTTCAAGGAACAAGGTGAGGTGCTATTGCTGCGTTTCGCCAATGACCTCGAGGATCTCGGTAAAGTCGAGATGATGCCTGTGCTTGAAGGTAAGCGTATGACTATCATGCTTACACCGCTCAAGACACAGTCTCAGAAGAAGGCGGAGGCTGCTAAAGCCGCTGACTCCAACCGCGACGCTTCGAAAGCTGATGCTGCTAAGAATCAGCCTAAGAACACTCCGTCTGCCGAAGACTGACATAACGCGCTATCGCAACGCATATAATATCAAATGGAGACCGTAGGCACTATGTGCCGAGGTGATGTAAAAACAACTAAATTTTTCAAAAACACCATGCCAAAGGTAAAGACCAATGCCGCCGCTAAGAAGCGTTTCGCTCTTACCGGTACAGGCAAGATCAAGAGAAAGCACGCTTATCACAGCCACATCCTTACCAAGAAGAGCACAAAGCGCAAGAGAAATCTTGACCACACCGCTCTCGTAGCTTCGACCAACGAGCGTCAGGTGAAGGAACTTCTCAATCTGCGATAAGCCTTACATAGGCTCACTCTCAACGATAAGGGCTTTCCCCTCGAACAAGACAAGTTTTTATTAACCGGGTGTGCAGCTCTGCAAGAGCATACTACAACAGCATGAATGCCGCTCACATCCAAAATATCTAAACAACAATGCCAAGATCAGTCAACCACGTTGCCTCAAGAGCAAAACGTAAGAAAATCCTTAAACTCACCCGCGGTTACTACGGCAGCCGCCGTAATGTATGGACCGTCGCCAAGAATACTTGGGAAAAAGGTCTGACCTACGCTTACCGTGACCGCAAGCAGAAAAAACGCAACTTCCGCTCTCTGTGGATTCAGCGTATCAACGCTGCCGCACGTCTGGAGGATCTGTCTTACTCTAAGCTTATGGGTCTGATTCACAAAGCCGGTATCGAGATTAACCGTAAGGTGCTCGCTGACCTCGCTATGAACAACCCCGAGGCTTTCAAGGCTATATGCGATAAAGTAAAGAACGCTTAAGACTTAAAGCTTCTTTCTACATACAGAACCGGGTGCTTCCTTTTTAGGAAGCACCCGGTTCTGTATGTAGAAAGAAGGCAGGAGGCTTTGGTAACTTTGGGAGCAGAGCTTCAGGTGGAAACCAGCTTCGCGACAACGGAAGCCTATGTGAGTTTAGTGGGTGATGTCGTAGCCTTGGTCTTTGAGGTAGGCGAGGATGCGGTAGTCCATGGCGTGGCGGTAGTAGTCAATGATGTGGGCACACCAGTCGTTGTCTGTCGTACCGCCGGAGCGTGTGCGGTTGTAGTGCTGCACGGTGCGGTCGTAGTCGACGAGTTCGTCGGTGAGTGTTTCGGTGTCTTGACGGTACTCATTGTGGAAGAATACTGTCGAGGTAGGTTGCTTTGGTTTTAGGTCCGGATGCTCGCGTGGTACACCAAGGGCAAGACCGCACACTACGAAGACGCCGCGTGGTAGTTTGAGAAGTTCGGCTACCTTAGCCGGATCAACTGTACGCAAGTAACCAATACAGTTGCTACCGAGTCCGGCGGCCTGTGCTGCGACTACGGCACTCATCATAGCCAGCGAGGCATCGATGATGCCGATAGTGACACCATCCATAGTGTCGGTGAAGGGAGGCATGTCGATACCCTTGCGTTTGGCAAGGAGAGAGATTTTGTTATAGTCGGAACAGAATATGAGAAGACGGTTGCAGGTCTTGATCTGTTTCTGGTTGGTGAGTTCGTAGAGTTTCAGTTTGAGTTCCTGGTCATCGATGTCGATGACTGAGAACTGTTGGCCATTATAGCTGGTAGGGGTGTTTTCAACAGCACGGAAAATGAATTCCATGATTTCGGCCGGAATAGCCTCACGCTCGTAACGGCGCACACTGGTGCGTTCGAGCAAAGTCTCTTTTACGTCTTTCATGTGTTGTGCGTAAGTGGATATTTTGATAATGTTTTTCTAAAAATAAAACGTCATGTTTGGCTTGAATGTTGTGCCGAAGGTGGGGAAACAGAAGAGGAGTCAGAAGTAGCATTGCTACTCTGACTCCTCTTTATAAGGCCACACCAAAGGAATGTGATGAAACTCCGAACGACAGGATTTGAGAGCCATCATCTCTTTGTAATCCGCCTGCGCATCGCGAACGATGCGACACCCATCGGAGGGCGTTGGGGCCCGCCATCGAAATGACAGCTGGTCTCGGTATTTCATTTTAATTTGATGAGTTTCCCAATTAGCTTTGATGTGGTATAGGGTTGCTTCGTGCTCTCTTGCTA
>CAMWKC010000261.1 GCA_947174735.1 uncultured Porphyromonadaceae bacterium | reverse complement strand
GGTCAAGAGTGCAGCCGCTTATATCATTGATAATGTCAGCACTCCACTCCTCGACACAGCGCCGTGCTACATCCGCACGGAAAGTATCCACACTTACCACTGCATCAGGCCATTCAAGACGTACAGCCTCCAGACCGACAGCGAGACGACGGTACTCCTCGTCGGCGCTTACATCGTCAGCACCGGGACGGGACGAATATCCGCCTATATCGACACACTGAGCTCCGGCCTCACGCATAGAACGCACACGGAGGCGGACATCGCGAAGACACTCTGTACGGCTTCCATCATAGAAACTGTCAGGAGTTACGTTGACTATGCCCATGACCCACGGGCACGAGAAGTTGAGCAGGTGTCCCTTTATATTGATGGTCAGCGGTGTGACCGGTGAAAGGGGAGCGGTATCGTATATGCGGTTCGGCATGGATTGTGATTGAGCGGACAGTCTCAGAAGGCAGCCCGGGTTTTGAATTGCGAAGTTACTAATTTTTTGGCCGCTATTACCCCGCTGACAGCAATTTTTTTCTTAATAACACGTTTACTGTTTGAAACAGACCGTCTGCCGACGGCTACTTAAACATCAACCCAACATACTGACATTTTCATGAACCTATCTCTACTTATACGTCCGTTCGTAGCTGCCGCCATGCTTAGTACGGGCGCAACTCTGTCGGCCCATACTCCTTTCGGATGCTGGGCACCCGGTGAAGGAAATCCCTATACGCCGCCTCAACTGTCTCAGACACCACGCACCGGTATAATGAAAGTTGACAAACTCGGTAATTCTCTGTGGGATAATACCGATGGTCATGACCTGCGCGAGGTACAGACACGCGGTGTCCTTCCGGTACTTGTATTACTTGTGGAATTTGATGACGTGCACTTCTCAGTATCGTCTGATTCACGCCAGACTATTGATAACATGCTTAATCAGCCCGGTTTCTCGATGCATGGTGCCTCGGGTTCGGCATACGATTTTTATTCAACTGCAAGCTTTGGCCTGTTTACACCGCGTTTTGATGTCTACGGACCGGTAAAGCTGGCTGGTAAGGAAGTTGATTATGTGCAGACTAATGACACATTCATCGATCCTGAATCAGGTCGTGAAGTAGCTGTATATCCGGCCGGCCGTATGGTGGAACAAGCAGTTACAGCCCTTGATCCGGATATAGACTTCTCACAGTATGACACCAACGGCGACGGTATGGTCGATTTCGTTTATATCTTCTTCCCGGGTAAAGGTGCTACTACCGGCGGTAATATAAATACTACTATCTGGCCTCATGCATATACACTCCAGTCAGCTTTAGGTTATACTGTCGAACTCGACGGTGTTACCGTAAACCGTTACGCTACCTCATCGGAATTAGGTTCATCAGGACGTCTGAGCGGTATAGGTACATTCTGTCACGAGTTCGGACACGTGCTCGGTCTGCCGGATCTCTACGACACATCAAATAACGGCTCCGTGTCAAAATGCTTCACTCCGTCAAGCTTCTCGACTATGGACGCCGGTAATTACAACAATTCCGAACATACTCCTCCTATGTTCTCGGCCTACGAGAGTTATTCTCTTGAATGGATGCGTCCGGTAGAGATAACCGGTGGCGGCGATTTCACTCTTCTGCCCCTTTCGTCACGTCCGATGGCTTACAAAATATCCTCGCGGACTAATCCGCAGGAGTATTTTATACTCGAATGCCGTGCCCGTGATTCATGGGATTCCTATCTTGAAGGTGAGGGATTGGCTATATGGCATATAGACTTCGATTCGTATGTATGGGATAACAATTCTCCAAACAATGACCCGCTGCACCAGCGTATAGATCTCATCGAGGCTGACGATCAGCAGACCACTTCCACACGTTCGGGAGATCTCTTTCCCGGTACGGCAGGTATATGTGAATACGTGACTAACGTGTCACCTGCTTTCCTGACCTGGAATAACGCTTCGACCGGTTACGAGATAGAGCGTGTACAGCGTCATCCAGACGGTTCTGTATCCTTCAGAGTCATAGCAGAAGACGGTTCAACTATGGCAGGATCGGTTCTCGATGCCCCTGAAGCACGCCTTACAGCTCTCGGCACATCTGAAGCCTCACTCACATGGGAACCCGTAGCAGAAGCCGTAGAATACGTTGTGGCATGGTGGCCTACAGGTAGTAATCCACGTCAGGCAGCTTTTACCCATGTATCTGCCGGTGAGTCGACCTCAATTGTACTGAACGGTCTGACACCTGCCACTTCTTACTCGGCAGCCGTATATGCCTGCGGCGAAGTCAATACCACCCGTCAGCAAAGTGAACTTACTTTTGAGACACGCTCGGCCGACTTCGCACAGGCTCGTACACAACTTTACGCTTATGCGGAAGGGAGTGATATTCGTCTTGACTGGGACACTGTGGAAGGCGCCGACAGCTATCTGCTTACTGTAGCCACACGTCGCACCGGTGAAACACAGCAGACTCTTGATTATGGTTTTGATGACAATGCACTTCCTGAAGGGTTTGAAGGCGAAATAGACTTCGAGACACGCTCAGCCTATTGCGGTCAGGCAGCCCCGTCACTGAAATTGTCAGGTACCACAGGTTGTCTTCAGACAACACGGTTTGAACGTGACATAAAAGAGGTAAGTATCTGGGTACGTCAGCGTTTCAATGACGCAGAAGGACGTCTTGATTTATACAATGTGCTTCCCGATGGTACAAATGTATTTATCAGCTCACTTACCGATTTCACGAACAAGGGCGAAACACGCAGTATAACTTTACCTGTCGGTGTTAATTGTCTACGTCTTGTATATACACAGCTGACAACAGGCCTTGACCTTTATGTCGATGACCTCAGACTGACTCTGAGCGATGCTCCTGTCGATACTCCTGTCAGCGGTTACGACCGCAAAGCTCTGACAGCTGCCACCTCATCTTTGACAGGTCTTGACCCACAGACCGAGTATGTTGCATACGTCGTTCCTGTAAGCGGCGACACTGAGGGCGTACGCTCACATGTACTTACTTTTACTCCGGCAGCGGCACCAAGCGGTATTGATACCCCCTCAACCACAGATAATAACCTGAACAGACTCTTCAGTCGTAATGGTGATAGCGTAGTCTGCTCTGATTCTGAGTTGCAGTTCGACATTCTGACTCCCGACGGACGCTTCGTTATCCGTTCGGCACGTGCTACAGCCACACTACCCGATAATGGCATCTATATAATACGTACCGCCAAGGGTACTCTGAAAATATGCCGTTGATAAATCAGATTTTATGCTTCGACACTTAACTGCCTTTGTGCGGATAGGTATCTTTATAATAGTTCTGTGGGGACATAGTCTGAAAATTACGGCTATGTCTCCACAGACTGCACATATATATACCTCACTGGACAGCATAGAGACCATACCTTTACTTGATATAGGTTCCAGAGCTATAGGAGAGGGTGATAACGAACGTGCAGCAATAGCTCTTTACATCGTCACACAACGTTATCAGGCTAATCCCAACGATTCGCTTCTATGTAAATGTGCTGTGGTAGCATATCGCAACTTAGGCAATCTGTATTCTACACATTCGCTTGATTACCGTCAGGCATACCGTTATCTTTATAAAGCTCTAAAAATAGCGCAGGAGACTCATAACGATTATCAGTTAGCCTATATACATACCTCGCTGGCAAATCTCTATAACGCAGACAAATTTACAAATACCCTACCCGACCACAAGAACTGTAAGCA
>CAMWKC010000260.1 GCA_947174735.1 uncultured Porphyromonadaceae bacterium | reverse complement strand
CAGAAGGTATGGAACGCATCGTCAGCCGGGCTATTGATGTTTTAGGTTCGTATAGTGAAGCGCTTGAGACAATTATTGAACTTGGCTGCGAAAGGGTGTTGACTTCCGGTGGTGCCGATAGTGCTCCGAATGGTCTTGGCAGTCTGCAGCGTATGGTACATCGGGCCGCAGGTCGTGTGGTAATAATGGCCGGCGGAGGAGTACGTCCGGAGAATGTCATGGAGCTATACGATGTGGCCCATATACGTGCTTTTCATACTACGGCTCACCGTTCTAAAAAGGTACATTTAACCGACTATGGCGAACTCAGCGGTTTCGGCAGCTATATAGATGCTTACAGCGATATGGGTACCATATATAAGATGGTTGAATTACGTGATACACTTAACAACAGACAAACGACAAAATGAATTACCGATATACACTGCTTCTGACCTTAGCTGCTACCGCGCTTGTGCCCGTACAGGCACGTCGTCTTAGCGACACACCCGTCAGCCGAGAACGTCTCGAAGAACGTCTGCATACTCTTGACGCTCCTGAAGTGACAGCAATTCTTGGTGCCGATACGCTTGACGGAGACCGTCGCGAGGCTCTGACATGGCTTTATGCCTATATGCCGTTAGCCGATATCGCCGACTATACACCGGAATACTATCTGCGTAATATCGACGCTACCCTGCGTGCACTCGACGAGATGCCCTGGGGAGCGACAGTGCCTGAACGTGAGCTGCGTCATTTTGTATTGCCGATACGTGTCAATAACGAGGCTCTTGATGACTCACGTACGGTGTTTTACGAAGAATTGCGTGACCGTGTACGCGGTCTTAGTATGGAAGATGCCATACTCGAAGTGAATCACTGGTGTCATGAGAAAGCTACATATCAGCCCAGCGACGGACGCACATCATCGCCTCTGAGCACAGTCAGTCAGGCTATAGGACGCTGCGGTGAGGAATCGACATTCACCGTAGCCGCCCTGCGTGCCGTAGGTATACCGGCCCGACAGGTCTACACACCGCGCTGGGCTCACACCGATGACAACCACGCATGGGTCGAAGCGTGGGCCGACGGACGCTGGCATTTCATAGGCGCCTGCGAACCCGAACCGATACTGGACCTTGCATGGTTTAACGCACCGGCCTCACGCGGTATGATGATGAGCACCACGGTGCCGGGTCCGTACGATGGTCCTGAAGAAGTGTTAGTTTCTACTCCCTATACAACTACAATCAATGTAACCGATAATTACGCTCCTACCGGTGAGACAAAAGTGCGTGTCACTGACGCTGCAGGTAAGGCTTTAGCCGGAATAGATGTTGATTTCTGTCTGTATAATTATGCCAGTCTTTTTACTCTTGCCACACGGCGTACTGATGAACATGGTGAAGCTTCTCTGCTGACAGGATTAGGAGATGTGGTAGTTTGGGCTGCGGACGGCAATCATTATGCTTTCGCACCTGCCGGACCGAAACACGGTACTGTTACTTTATGTCTCGATGTTCCTGTCGATTCACTTTACCGGAGAGATCTATCTCTTACACCGCCTCCTCCGTCAGCTACATTGCCTACACCTACCGAAGCACAGCGTGAAGCTAACGGACGGCGGTTAGTGTACGAAGATTCGGTGCGCGGAGCTTACGTAGCCACTTTCACCGACCCCATGATGCGTGGTAACAGCCGTAAACTCCAGACATGGCTGAATGACCAGCCGGTCGCTGACCGTGCTAAAGCCAAAGCACTGTTAGCCTCCATAAATGAGAAAGACCTTCGTGATATCAGTACCGAAGTGCTTGATGATGTTATGGCCCACACACCGGCCGACGGGTGGAATGACACGTTTATGCGTGATTACGTGCTGTCACCACGTGTCATGCTGGAGCATCTGCGGCCGTGGCGCGGTTATCTACAGGATATATTAGGTCAGGAGGGTATGGAAGCCCTACGGTGTAATCCTGCTTCGGTAGTCACTCTTATAGGCGACAGCATACGTACTGACGACGGCGTAGGTTCACGCGGAGCTATAGCATCGCCTGCCGGTTCGTGGCGTACAGGACGTTCGGACGGCCGTTCGCGTCAGGTATTAGCCGTAGCACTGTTGCGCAGTGCCGGAGTACCGGCACGTGTCGATGCTGTGACCGGCAAGACCCAATGGGCCGATGCCAACCGTCAGTGGCATGACCTTTGGGCCGAGGAGAATATGGCCGATGATGCATCACGCCCTGAAGTCCGCTTTGCCTACGATGATAACGGAGTCATACATCATCCGAAATATTTCAGTCACTTCACTCTGTCACGTATGGAGGAGGGCAGACCGGTTGTACTCGAATTTGATGACTTCATGACCATTGATGATCTCAATGCCGCCGCACAACATCTCGACGCAGGCACTTATATGCTTATGTCGGGTCAGCGTTTGGCTGACGGCAGTGTGTTGGGACGCGCTGAGTTTGTGTATCTTGACGGAGAGCAGCCTCTTGTCACAGTAACCCTGCCCGTCAGCAACGAACAGATTTCCGTCACAGGTGCTTTCGACAGCGAGACACGCTATACAGATACAACCACAGGAAGTGAGAAAAGCATATTATCAACTACCGGACGCGGATATTATGTGTTAGGTCTGATAGGACCCAGTCAGGAGCCGACTATGCATGTGCTTAATGAATTAGTTGAATTGGCCGGTGAATTTGAGTCTGACGGCCGTCGTGTAATGTTGTTGGTACCGGATGCCGCTTCGCTTCAGCGTCTTGATACGGCTCTGAGTTCAAAGCTTCCTTCGACAGTAGCTTTTGGTATTGACGAAAACGGTGCCGTTGTACGTCAGCTGACAGAAGAACTCGGCCTTGATGCCTCTCAGTTGCCTCTGCTCATAGTAGCCGATACCTTTAACCGTGTGGTATATACCTCACAGGGTTACACTATCGGCACCGGAGAACGTCTTCTTGACCTACTGCGCCGTTTGGGTAAAATGTAGGAGGATTTTTGAATGGCAGACCGGAAATTTTACAGTCAGACTATAAAATTTCCAAAATACTACAAAAAAATCATTATATTTGCAATTGCTGCCGATACGAACGGTGTCAGCAGTGTTATAACAGAAGAAACCGGGCGCGGAGCCAAGGCACCGACGCCGCTAAAACTATATAGAAAAACATGGCAAGCAAAGCACTGTTAATCATCCTTGACGGCTACGGTCTGGGTGATCATAAGAAAGACGACGCAATTTTCAATACACCTACTCCCTATATGGATAAGCTGGTAGCAGAATATCCTCACTCGCAACTCGATGCCAGCGGTGAGGATGTAGGTCTGCCCGCAGGTCAGATGGGTAACTCGGAAGTAGGTCACCTCAATATCGGCGCCGGCCGCGTCGTATATCAGGACCTCGTAAAGATAAACCGCGCTATAGCTGACGGCAGCTGGAATGAAAATCCCGAAATCAAATCGGCTTTCAGCTATGCCCGCGAGCATAACGTACCTATCCACTTTATGGGTCTCTGCTCGGGCGGCGGCGTACACTCATCGCTCGATCATCTCTATGCCCTTTGCGACACCGCCAAGGCTTATAATCTTGACAAGGTGTTTATTCACTGTTTCATGGACGGCCGTGACACCGACCCCCGCAGCGGTACAACATGGCTGCGTGACATCGAAGAGCACTGTAAGCAGAGCGCCGGAGTCATAGCCGGAGCTATAGGACGTTATTATGCTATGGACCGTGACAAACGCTGGGAGCGACTCAAAGTGGCCTACGACCAGC
>CAMWKC010000259.1 GCA_947174735.1 uncultured Porphyromonadaceae bacterium | reverse complement strand
ATCTTTTTATGAAATGAGCATTGACCATCAGAGACTTAATTTGACCGATAGAAAAAGGTATCTTTGTCAGCTTCCTTAGCACCTTAGTGATATTGACAGCGGCAAACGAGGCGTTATAGGCAAAATCCAGAGCCTTTTCATCGCGAGCCTGACAGTCGAGCAGCCCGGTGAACTGGTGACCGTCCCGAAAACAGAACTCAATCTGGAAGCGGGTTCGGTATATGTCGTAGACATCTTTGCCACAGACAGAGATATCGGTCGAAAAATACAGCCGGTGTCCGCCTCCGGGCAGATAATGGATTACCAGCCGTATTTTATGCTTCAGAGCCTTACACCATGCCACAAGTTCAAAGGCTTCGCCTTCCTCGGAAGCTATGTCAAGACGGGTCATTCTGCTTTTATCGAGATTTTCAAAATCGATCTTGCCGTCCTTGGTCCTGGGTCGTCCTCTTTTGCCTGTGCGCGGTCCCTGGTAGATATAATATAGCACAGCGTTGGAACGCAGACGGCTTATCAGGGAAAACCCGATTTCTTTCAGACCCCCGACAAACGGCAGCACGGAGAAAGCGGCATCGGCAACAAGCAATGATGTGATTTTAAGCAGATCGTTTCTGTACTTATTTAATACTGACAGATACCACTGGCTAAGAGTCATATTCTTCTCTTCAAGTTCTGTCGCGTTGAGAGTCTGCACGGCACGGAGCATCATCGCGTCCCTGATGTCAGCATCGATTACAGCGATACCGAGTATCTCAAGGCCATGCTTTACAGCCGAGGCACATCCTGACCAGAACCGACCGATATGATCCGTCTTCTTACCGGCTTTGGATACATAACTGGGATCAATGGCGATAGCCAGACGCTTCATGCCATACTGAAAACGGTCGGCGGCGAGGTTCATGTTGAAGCACAGCCAGTCGAAATCCTTACGGAAAGTCTGACGGTAGCGCTGCTCTTTACGCCTTCCGTAGCGTCCAAGCTGGAGAAAGTTTATCTTTCGCGGTATGCACATGATTAAAATCAGTATCTCGATGATGTTCGCTTTAAAAGTTTTGTTTAACTTTGCAGCGCAACCGAAGAAAGCTCTCCGGCAGATGTCCTCATATTGGTCAAGTAGTTCGAAAATCAGCATAATTTTATGTGTGGTGAGATACCATAAAGTTACTGAAATCGGCGACTTGACCAAATTTTATAGGTTAAATTTTCATGCTAAATGTCATTTCTACGAATTAAAAACTCGGTTCCTCCGAGCCGTTAATGAACCTTCAAAAAATAACCGAAGTATTGTTTAGTAGAGACTAAATTTATAATTAGCAGAAAAATATCTTCTAATTATATTGACAGTCTTCACAAAGGTAATACTTTAAATCGGTCTCACCAAACTTACCTTCACAGGTGACTGGAACAACACAGGAACGGTTCGCTTTGCTCACCGTGAACGTCACCGCAAAAGGAACACAGAACAGCATAGCCATAAGGCAGACTGGAAGGGAATAAAAAAATTTCGGTTTTTCAGAGAGTTTTCGTAATTTTACCGCCAGACAAAGATTAAATCTAATACTGACTAAAGCCATGAGACACATTTTTCGCTTCGTGTGTATGTCGGCAATATCGGCTACATTAGGATGCTCGTGTTCCTCTTCGCAGGGAGGCAAATTAGCATATCCGGCTGCGCCGACTGATTCGACTGTCACCGACAATTACTTCGGCACTATCGTTGCCGACCCCTACCGACCTCTTGAAAATGACACAGCTCCTATCACACTTGAATGGGTAAAGGCAGAAAATGACGTCACCGAAAGCTATCTGGCAAAGATACCTTACCGTGACAAGATACGCAAGCGCCTGACGGCACTCAACAATTTCCGCAAGACCGGTCTGCCGTCATTACATAAAGACGGTAAATATTACTTCTTCGAAAATGACGGTCTTCAGAATCAAAGTGTGCTGTACCGCACTGACAAACTTGGTGGAGACCGTGAGGTATTCCTTGATCCAAATACTCTCTCCGATGATGGTACAGTGGCCCTGACCGGTATCAGCTTCTCGAACGACGGCCGTTACGCTGCCTACACCATATCACGTAACGGTTCGGATTGGACCGAAATCTATGTACTCGATGCTAAGACCGGTAAACCGCTCAATGACCATATAGAATGGGCTAAATTCACAGGTGCCGACTGGGAGGGAGACGGTTTCTATTACAGCGCTTATCCGCGTCCTGAAAAGGGTAAGGAATTCTCAAATGCCAACGAAAACCATCAGATATATTATCATAAGATAGGTACGCCGCAAAGCGAAGACCGTCTTGTATATGAGGATAAAGCTCATCCGCTGCATTTCCATTCGGCATACGTACCTGAATCGGAGGACTATCTCTTCGTAATAGGTGCCGGCGAAGGTGTAGGCAATTCAGTAATGTTGCGTCCGCTGAAGGATAACGGCAACTGGGTGATAATGGAACATTCGCAGGATTACAACATTAATATAGTAGATGTAATTGATGGTAAGATATATTTTATCACCAATTACGGTGCTCCTCGCAACCGTCTTATGGTGGCTGACGTCAAGGCGCCTCAGCGAGCCAACTGGCGTGAATTAGTACCGCAGGGCGAAGGTGTAATGACAGGCGTGGAGATGGCCGGACCCGAGAATATGATTGTAGAGTTTGAGAAAGATGCTGCTTCGCACGATTATCTCTACAAACGTGACGGTAGTCTGATACGCGAGATAGAATTTCCTACATTCGGCAGCGTAGGCGTATCGGCTGACAAGGACCACAATGAAGTTTACTACGCTTTAGCCTCGTTCACATCGCCCTCAACTATCTATAGCTATGACATGGGCACAGGTGAGAGCAAACTGGTAAGCCGTCCGGAACTCGAGGGTGTGAATCTGGACGATTATGTTACCGAACAGGTGTTCTATCCTTCAGCCGACGGTACCAAGATACCGATGTTCCTTACATATAAGAAAGGTCTGAAGAAGGACGGTACAAATCCGGTATATCTTTACGGTTACGGCGGTTTCAACGTATCGCTTACCCCCAGCTTCTCACCTAACCGTCTGCTGTGGCTTGAAAACGGCGGTATCTATGCTCAGGCCAATCTGCGTGGCGGCTCGGAGTATGGCGAAGACTGGCACCTTGCGGGTACAAAGATGAACAAACTGAATGTCTTCAACGACTTTATAGCCGCCGGTGAATATCTGGTCAAGGAAGGTTGGACATCACCTGAGAAGATGGCTATAGTCGGCGGCAGCAACGGAGGACTGTTGGTAGGTGCTACGGTCAACATGCGTCCTGACCTGTTCAAAGTAGCAATTCCGGAAGTAGGCGTAATGGATATGATGCGCTATCATCTTTTCACTATCGGCTGGAACTGGGCTTCCGACTATGGTACAAGTGCTGACTCGAAGGAGATGGCCGATTACCTCTTAGCCTACTCGCCTATACACAATATAAAGAACGACGGTACTCCCTACCCTGCTATACTTATCACTACGGCCGATCATGATGACCGTGTTGTTCCGGCTCACTCGTTTAAATATGCTGCTACGCTGCAGGCGGCTGACACCGGCGACGCACCGAAGCTGATACGTATCGACAGTAAAGCGGGTCACGGTGGCGGCAAACCAATGTCGAAGGTTATCGACGAATACGCCGACATCTACTCCTTTATCTTCAATAACATCGGAATGACGCCTACAAGTAAATAAGATTTATAAGATTTATAAGATTTATAAGATTTATAAGATTTATAAGATTT
>CAMWKC010000258.1 GCA_947174735.1 uncultured Porphyromonadaceae bacterium | reverse complement strand
ATTTACTCCTTGAAAACCTACTACTTCCTCCATGACTCCGTCAATAGTGAAACATGTGACTGAGACAAGAGAAGGAATGTCCATGAAATAGAATATATCTTCGGAATCATTGAGAGCATCCCATGAAATCCTACCTACTTTGCCTTCGGGAACTTCAAATATAGCTTCAATCCATGATTCAGTGATACCATCAATATCAGCTTTTGAAGTTGAGTTGTACAGATATTTACCATTATCACTTATCATAAAAGGCCATTTCACATCTGTGTTGAAAGCTATATCCCCTTCAGTGACAAATTTGGAGTAATCATAAGGTAGTTGTTCACCTGTTCCCTTACACTTGACAGTGAATTCTCCAGCTGTAGTGACAATTACTATTTCTCCTTCATCTACACCGAGTGCAGAGGCTGTCCATGTAAGAGGCACTGCTATTTCGCCGCCCTGTGGTACCGAAATAGTCGGAACTTCACCTGAGAAATGGCTGTTACCACGTATTTCAGTGACTTTAAGTGCTTCTTCCCCTAAATTAAGTAAGGACACTTCACTCTTCATTTCTACTGACAGACCATCATAATAGGTAGTGCCGAAATCGGCAGAGTCGTTCACAAGATAAGCAAGATTTGCCTGAGTAGGCATCAGTTGAAAGTTAAGATTCCATACATAGCCCACAGAACTCTTACCGAATTCTGCCCAATCTAAAGTGATATTCTGAGCGAATGCCACTTCATGGTGTCCTGCTGTTACGGCTACGATTCCCGACATGTCGACAGGTTCGGAGGTTTGCACATAGTAGTCATACTTAATAGGTTCACCGTCAAGATAGATAGTAAGGGTATTAGGCTGGCTTGTAATCTGTGCAGCATTCCATGAAAATACACCGGTTTCACCGGCAGGTACGTCAAGATTGCAAATGAAAAAAGACTGGGTATTATCACCCTTTCCATCATTGGTTGATTTGGCCGCAATGTGACCGTCATACTCTGAAATCACGAAAGGGTAGACAGGTGACATCTCAAAACTTATAGGTGCGGAGTCTGCTTTAGTGATTTTTGCATAATTAGGCTGTTCCCATACTTCGACATTCACGGCAACTGTCAGTGGCTCAGAAATGATAGGAGATGAAATAGTAAGACCACCTTCAAATATACCGGCTTCTGAAGGAGTAAGTGTTACTTCGACTACACGTGATGAGCAAGCCGGGATACGTCCTTCTGTTACAGAAGCGGTAAGATCAGAAGACGAAGGTGTAATTTCGAAAGTAGTGTCTTCACTGCTACGGTTATAGATATATAAATTCTGTTTTATAGGCATACCGGCAGCAATAAACAGACCATTGAAGTCGAGCGATTCAGTCGATAGCGCCATACCGCTTTCAGGAGTAGAAACAGTCATAGTCACACCTGGCTGATAGTAATCATAAAAAGCCATAGGCTGACCGGCAGTACTAAAAGCGTATGCACCGTAACCAGTCTCAGAAGTAAGAGTAGATAAATCATCCGATACTTTGAAGACCAGATTCTCAATGGTGCTAAGATTCTGACTCGTCATGTTGCCGGCAAAAAGTACAATGGTATAAGGTACATTGTCAGTGCCACTGTACATATCTGCAAGTTTTATAAAGTCGCTTGCAGGTTTGTCTGAATCATATTGTGTACCTGAAATGGTGATTGTTCCGGAACGATCGTCATATTTACCTTGTATACTATACTCTTTGTCAACTTCATCAAAGTATAGGTCTACCAGACCATATATAGTAGCTATTTCACCTTCAATCTCGACACGTGTGCCGAACTGTCGTATATCACCATTAGCAAGATCGAAATTGCCGTTGGAGTAACAGGATTTTGCTTCTGTCCAGTACAGATTACCTGTTTCCTGTGCTGTGACCACACGGGCAGCAGCGGGACGCTGTGTAATCGTTGTACGGTGTTCGAGAAGCCGACTCTCAAGCATCTCACCTACGGGGTGCGAGAGGGCCCATACAGTGGTACCGGCCGCTCCGAGAGCAATGGCACATGCGATAAGGGGGTATTTTATCTTCATATTCATTTGGTGTTGGGTTAATGAAAACTTTTTGCAAAGGAATATGAAATATTATCAAAGTGCAACTTTTGATAGTGCGGAATCAGCCATTGGCTGCAATATGATACCTAATGGCTGTTTTAATACTCTTCGTGGCTATTTTTATTATCAGCATTGTCGCTCAGTGCGAGTTTGCGGTATTCAGCCGGCGACATACCTAACTGCTGCCGGAAGGTGGAATAGAAGGTCGAGGCTGACAGGAATCCGAGCTGTGCGGCAAGGTCTTTCTGGGTAATTTCAATTGTGGGATCGGAGAGGATACGTACAGCTTCTTTAATACGCCGTGAGTTCATGAACTGTAGATATGACTTACCTGTGCGTTCCTTAATGACCTGCGAGAACCATGTATGATTACACCCTACACGCTCCGAGAATATATCGCGTGTGACAGTCGTATCAGTATAGATACGGTTCACTTCCATCTCGTGTTCGATGCTGTTCCATATAGCCTCGGCTCTGTCAGGTGACAGACCTTTGGAAGTGTCATTGTTGTCAGCAATCACAGCCGATTCGCTGCTGTCAGTAGAATCAGACTTATTAGGAGTTACGGGCAAGGACGCAACAGGACGTTCTAAAAGAAAGTCTTTCTGTTGACGTACTATCAGGCGGTGCATACTTCTTTTACGTAAAGTATAGAATAAATAGAAGGCTGTTATGACACTCAGAAGTATTATCGCTGCCCATATAGTAATAGACTGGCGTTTCATAGTCTCACGGTTGCGCGCTAATTCGAGTTCTTTCTTTTCTACATCGAATCGTACTTTATAGGTATTTATTTCCTCCATATTGCGCAGACGGTTGAGGCTATCACGTGCATTTATATACAAATCGAGGTAATTCAGAGCCTGTGTCACATCGCCGAGTCTCCGGTAATTATCCGACATTATACGCCACGTATCAATATGACTGAAACCGCGGCTATCAATTTCGTGATAAGCTTCCTCTGCCTTGCGCAACATATCGTTTGATTCAGTGTAACGGTTTATGCCGTTTAATAGCTTACCGTAGGTAAGATAAACATTAGGTGAGATAGCTTGCTGCCTTAGAGCCATATCGAGTTCACGTCGTGCAGACACAATGCTGTCAGTCGCTATATAGTATTTGCCCCTTAGGAGATGATAGAGATAATCACTGCCGGCATCACGAACACTTTCTATGTAAGGTAAGGCACGTTCCGGCCGGCGCATAGTCTCAATATAATATTCTGCGCAACGTTGGGCAGCAGGTAGAAGTAACACTTCATTATCGTGCTCGAGAGCGTAATTGTATATATCAAGGTCGTAACTGTGTCCGAGAGTATCACCGATTGAGTGATAAAGTTCGGCTATATTACATTCAGCTGATATGATGAAGTTGCTGGCATTTATACGACGGGCATATTTTATAGCTTCTGAATAGTAATGTCGTGCCTGTGAGAAGTTGCACTCATATACAGTAGCATATATACCTAACACATTATAAACCCACGAGAGCAGTGTATCGTTGTCGGTGGTCAGAGCTATTTCCTCAGCTTGCTTTACCAATGCGAGTCGTTCGTCACAACCTACGGAAGTCTTAGGATAGAACCCCTGGGCCAACAGACCGTATGCTTCAAAGGTCTTATAGCCACTACTCACAGCCTCTCTATAAAGAAGTCTTCCGAGTGAATCGCTGGCGCGGAAATTATCTTTACGTGCAGCGTCTGTAGCAC
>CAMWKC010000257.1 GCA_947174735.1 uncultured Porphyromonadaceae bacterium | reverse complement strand
CCACGGCATACGCTATGCTCAGGAGTCTCGTGGGCTCGGAGGGGTGTATAAGAGACAGCTAATATTCTTTCTATAGACTCGATATCCATACCGCTCTGACGCAATTTCAAAGCAGCCATTCGCAAACCTTCAACACGGCCCTCAGTAAGACCTTCAGCACGGCCTTCTTCCAGACCCTGTTCAAATCCCTGAATATGTGCGCCCTTAAGTTCACATCTATAGTCACGTGCTTTCTTTATATCAGCTTCATAGACATACCGCTCAGCCGGAGTCAATGTCGCCACATTACCGACATTAGCGAGCCGCTCAAATACATCGCGGTGACTCTTAAAAGCAACCTCCTGCATAGCTCCCATATTTTTTAAGTTATAAATCCATTGATCGACTATTTTATCACACTCTACCGCTTTCTTATCAAAAAGCGGTAACTGTATGACTACGTAACGTGTAAGGTCACTTACCGGTTGAAGAGTATCTTCGTCCATAGGACGAACCCGAGTCACAACCTTATCACCAAGTTCACGAAGACGGAAATTACAGATAAATACACCTACTACCGGCGTAATAGCGTACTCCCAACTCTCCTCATCTTCATTTTTCCCACGATAACCCTGTTCGGCTATACCACGACACACATAGAAGACAGCCCGTTTGATGAAATTAGCCTGCCACGCTTTCTGCATCTCTACAATAAACTTATGTCCTGTAGAAGTCTCACATAAAATATCATAGCGGATAGTCTTGCCATCTTTCCACTCGGATATATGTTCACTGTTAAGATAACGCACAGTCTTTATGTTGCTAAGTTCAGGATCATTCTCAAATAATGAATTGAGAAAATCCATAAGAAACTCATTGGAAACATTCTCCCGTCCGAAGAGAAGTTTGAAACCAACGTCATAGGTCGGATCAATATATCTGGCCATATTATTATTTTTTTACAAAAATAGATAATATATTTAATTCTTACAAATTTTCCAAATTTATATCTGATACCACCTGATTTTATAAAAGATAAGAATCTACATACCAGCAGATAAAGCAATTTATTATTTCAGACGTTCTTTCAAACGAGTGTTACGCTGCGATACGGTCTGATTTCTGACAGCATATCCGAGAGCTTTGGCAGTACCTACGAGTACACATATCTTCTTAGCACGAGTAATACCTGTATAGATAAGGTTACGCTGCAACATGACGAAATGTTTCATAGTGACAGGCATCACTACAATCGGAAATTCAGACCCCTGGCTTTTATGTATAGTAATAGCGTATGCAAGTGTAAGTTCGTCAAGCTCCGACTGTTCATATTCCACAAGACGGCCATCAAAGACGACGACAAGAGTTTTCTCAAATGTATCAACCGACGTAATGAAACCAATATCACCGTTGAAGACGTTTTTGTCATAATTATTACGTATCTGCATCACCTTATCACCTTGACGGTAGATATATCCGGCACGACTGAGACTTGCCCCCGTGGGGTTAAGGCGCTGCTGAAGAAGCTGATTGAGATTAGCAGCTCCCACCACCCCACGTTGCATCGGGGTGAGTACCTGTATTTCCTGTGACGGTATATTATATGCTTTAGACAAACGGTCGCGCACCAAGCTTACTATAAGTTCGGGTATAGCCTCCGCATCGTCAGCCTTTATAAAGAAAAAGTCTGTCTCGCGTCCGTTGCTGATATTAGGGAAGTAGCCGGCATTTATAGCATGAGCGTTCATAACAATCCGGCTTGTCTGAGCCTGACGGAATATACGTGTCAGACGTATGACCGGTATCCGGCCGGAGTCTATTATATCGCGCAGCACATTACCTGCTCCGACACTCGGCAACTGGTCTATATCACCGACGAGAATCAGCCGCATTTTATTCGGAACAGCTTTCAACAGATTATAGAACAATATAATATCAATCATAGAACATTCGTCTACAATCAGCACATCACCTTCCAACGGATTCTCATTATTAATTTTGTAGCCCTCCATAGGATTATATTCCAACAGACGGTGAATGGTTTTAGCCTCCATACCGGTTGCTTCGCTCATACGTTTGGCAGCACGTCCCGTAGGTGCAGCCAGCAGAATACGTTTTCCTCTGTTTCTAAAAGCTTCGATAATACCTTTTGTAGTCGTCGTTTTTCCTGTACCGGGACCGCCGGTCAATACCATTATACCTGAATCGAGGGCTTTATCTATGGCCTGTTGCTGTATTTCATCATATATAATTTCCGCTCTGCCACTTCCGTATTCCGTTTCCGGTTCGGCAGCCATATCGAATAGACTGTCAGACACCTCCTGCATAGTAAGTTCTTTAAGCCTACGCGCCGAACCTTGTTCAGCATAATAAAAAGGCGGAAGATATATCGCCTCACCGTCCTGAATAAGATCTTTATTCTCAATCATCGAAGCAAGGGCCTCACGGATAGACTGTTCTTCAGCTTCAAGCAATTCACCTGCGGCAGTGACAAGCTGTTCATCTTCAGCATAGACATCCCCATCATCAGCAAGCCGATTCAAAGTGTAGAGTATACCGCTCCGACACCGGCGAAGGTCATTTTTCTCATAACCCATCTTCGCCGCTATACTGTCTGCTGTCTTAAAACCTATTCCCCAGATGTCATCAGCTAATCGGTAGGGATTCTCTTTCACTCTTGACACTGACTCTTTACCATACTGACGGTAAATCTTGGCAGCATACGCTGTACTTACCCCGTATCCCTGTAAGAAAACCATCACATTCTTTATCTCTTTCTGCTTTTCCCAGCTCTCGCGTATTTTCTCCACACGTTTGTTACCAAGATTCGGTACTTCCTTCAGGCGCTCTATATCGTTCTCAATTACGTCGAGTGTTTCAAGACCGAATCTGTTGACAATAGCTTTCGCGAAAACCGGTCCGATACCTTTTACAAGTCCGCTACCTAAATATTTTTCAATACCATAGATAGTAGCAGGCATAACCTCTTCCCATGACTTAGCCTCAAACTGATTGCCGTACTGTCTGTTGACTTTCCACTCTCCTTCAACCAACAGCACACTTCCTACAGGCACATCAAGTAACGAGCCGGTCAAAGTCACAAGATTATCATATCCCTTGACCTTAACCTTCATCACCGACCAGCCGTTTTCAGGATTCTGATAAGTTATATGTTCTACGACACACCGCAGTTTAGTCATTCCGAATCGCTTTCTCTCGTTTCTTTAAGCTTCATTCTTAACCAGCGCCAGGATTGATAACAACCGAAAAGCAACCAGATTATTACAGTCATTTTGTAACCTTTACCCAGACAACTGATACTTAATAATATGGCCGTATATACTATAAACATCAGCAGAGCCTTGATAATTAATTTCTTTTTTCTATCAATCATAATCATTATTGGTTAATTCAAATTCAGTCACGGTTTACATTTCCCTACCGGTGGTTCTGTAAGGGTAATTTTTATTATAGTAGTACGGTCAAGACTACGGGCTATGGCTTCGTCAAAATGATCCATAAATTTCGGCAGAAATCTTTCACAGAGTAATCTCAACGCTTCGATTTTTTCCTCTCTATCGCTCACCATAGAGGCGCGGCCTATGGCTACAGCCGAATGGTAATATTCAGTAAAGTTACGTTTTTCTTCTTCAAATTTAGGAGTACATTTGCTTACAGCCGAAAGACTGACAACAGGATTGACACTCAGACAATCAAGCTTCTCGCCCTCACCAGCACAATGAAAATAGAAAGTCACCTCATCTTTACGCACAAGAGACAGCGGCAGCCCATAAGGTGTATCGTCAGGAC
>CAMWKC010000256.1 GCA_947174735.1 uncultured Porphyromonadaceae bacterium | reverse complement strand
GATCTGGGGATAAATTATCCATTCACCCTCGTTAAACGGCTGTTGCCATGGACCGAAATTAGTTGTCTGGACAACATCAGAACCGACTTTGACAAGTTCCGTTTTAGTCGGAGCTACCAGAAGATGTACAGTAGGGTCAGCTATCTGATTTCTTGAGAAAGCCATAGAATAAATCTCAGGATTCTTGCTCGTAGTCATTATACTGCCGCTTGTAAGACGGTTAAAGTCGCCAGACACACGACGAATAGCATAGCCATAAGGCATAACCCAGTCGAGTTCATTAGGGTATTCGGCTATAAGATCGTTTGTATCTGTTCCGGCAGCAGTCCATGCTGGGTCAAATTTGCGTACTGAATAGGCTGCGATATCATTACTGATTGTTCCTGATTCTGAGCCAGCCTGTTCACCGAGCATGACAAGTGTTTTAGCCATATCATATTCCGGTGTGCCTACCCATGTACCGATACCTAAGTGAATACGTTCGCTGACTTCGTTTATATGTATGCCGAACATTAAAGTAGGATCATAGAAGCCCCATGGAGTCTCAGCATTTATCACGGCACTCATTCCTACAGAACTATCCATACCCCAGCCGGGACCATTGATATAGTCTATTATAGTAAGACCGGAGAAAGGCATAGAACCTTCTGAGACAGGAATCTCATTGCCTGCTTCGTCGAGATTGATAACCGGCAATGTCATCGGAGAACCATCAGGTAAAAGCGGCTTAAATTCTATATGACGGGTTATTGTGGAAGGATCTACTTCGATGGTCATGTCTCCGGTTACTTCCACGTTCTCAAGTACGACGTAACCCTGATAATCATTAAAGGTGAAAGAAAGAGGATTGGAATGTATAAAGCGTGCCACTATGTCATAGACGCCAGGTGAAAGATAGAGATAATCACCGTTGGGATTAGTCAGAGGTTTCCCTTCCGCACAGGCGACACATATATCGGGCATCCATGCTCCAAGATCTTCCGGCAGTTGTATTAATACAGCACATTCAGCAGCTGGTTCAGAAAACTGTTCAGATGCGGGGGCTGATTTGAATTTCAGGCTTTTCTGAGTACGGGTAGCTTTTGCCAGATGTTCCGGCATAACTACGTTGGTTACGGCTTGAGCAGAAACTCCGGTCAAGAGGGAGGCTGCTAATAGCATGTGTGTAGTAATGATAGGATTCATAAGCAGATATGTTATGTTTTATAGGGAACAATAGTTATAAATGGCCGGTAACATAGTCCTAAGACCTTTCAGACTTACAGGTTTCAGAATAGTTCCGGCTACATTGAGTCCGCTACAGTTAGCTACTTCATCGGGTGAACTGCAGGTCAGTATCAACGGTATCTGTATGCCGGCGTGACGAAAAATATCTATTGTGTCGCCATCACAGGCTTCGGTATCGGCTATTATGCAGTCAGGATGCGAGTCTGTCTGAGTCAGCCAATGTACTATCTGGAGAGCCTCTTCTGCTATGTACGCTATCTGTATGTCGGGAAGAAGTGTGCGAAGCTGAATAGACATATCCATACAGGCACAGTATGTATTCTGAAGTATTATACAGTCCATCGGATGTGTATCTGATTGTTTACACCGTAAAATTAGTATTATGTATGACCGGAAACAATAAAAAAACGATAAGGGCGGATATCAGCGGATAAGTTAGGTTATGGAACAGATGAAATGGAATTACGATGACTCAGTGTGAATGACCGAACCATTTAAGAAAATCCGTTCTGCGTGCAGCGCTTACTACAATAGTGTGAGTGTTAGGTCCGGCACAGATATCGACGTTGAGACGTCCTTTGAAATATTTTGTAACTTTTGATATAGCGTCTATATTTATGATGGTATTGCGAGACATGTGGAAAAATCTGTTTCTATCAAGCACATTCATACAATCGGATAGAGTTGTAAAATCTGTAAGATAAGTCACACCATTTTTTAGAGTGACAGATACACATTTATCTTCGGCAGTGAAAAATGCTACTTCATCAGAGGAAATAAAACTATAGCTGTCTCTATGCGAGATAAGTATTCTGCCATGGGTAGGGACGGTCAGAGCGGGTTGCAGGTTGATAGGGTAATGTAGTGAAGGGGCAAGAGAGCGACTGAGATTTTCTATTTTAGTCAATATCTGGGTTATCTTCTCCATAGTAATAGGTTTGAGGAGATAACCTACGCTGTTGACTTCAAAAGCCTGTAGAGCAAAATTTTCAAAAGCAGTGGTAAACACTATAGGACAGTCTATAGCAATATGTTTGAAGATATCGAAACAACTGCCGTCGTCAAGTTCGATATCCATGAATATAAGTTCAGGAGAATTATGAGTTGGTTGCATTTGTTCAAGAGTCTCTTCTACGCTTTCAGCTGTAAATATACATTCCCATTCAGGCCGTACTTCTTTAAGCATCCGGTATAAAGACAGACGGGCAAACTCTTCGTTTTCGATTATGGCATATTTCATAATGCTGGGCTTTTGTTTAGATTTAAAAATCCGTGTATCTATTGCTCAATGTCGGTGATACTTATATCAGGTTTTAACCATTCCAGGTAAACCTCAAATATACCGCGTTGGGTATTATTAATAACGCGAAATATACGTCCGGCTGTATCATAGGTATTTTTGAGATATCTGAGACCAAATCCGGAAGTATGTACTGAAGAAGTCTGCCTGGGCTGAAGCGGATTAATGACTCTTATACCATCTTTCTCAATACTAATCTCTACTGACATCGGTGTACGTGAAGATACTACATTATGTTTGACTGTGTTTTCTATAAGTATCTGTAGTGAGAAGGGAACCAGCATCATCTGGCTGAGGAAATCGCTGTCAGCCGGAAGTCCTGTCCAGATGACTGAAAATTTATTGCGGTAGCGAGTTGTTAGAACTCCGATGTATGAATTGATAAAAGCTATCTCCTCTGCCGCTGATACACGGTTACGTCCGTGTCGGTCAAGAATGTAACGGTACATCTCGGCGAGATTCTGAACAAAAGTTCTTGCACTGTTAGTATCAATTAAAATGAGTGAATAAAGAAGATTGAATGAATTGAACAGGAAGTGTGGATTAACCTGAGCTTTCAGGGCTTCATATTGATGTTGTACAACCTGCTGACGCATATATTCAACTTCACTTTGAGATAGGATCAGGCTTTTGAAGTAGAAGGTCATTTCGATAAGCATCAATACTAAGAGGTCATTTAACAGTGTTCCGCTCCAGTCAATTCTTGCTTCATTTCCGGTAATGAGAGTAAAAATCAGAGCATAGACATAATTGATGATTATGGCTACGAAAACTGAGGCAATAATATCACCTACAATCTTTATTTTTCTGTTACTAAATCTTATCCAGCGAAAGACGACGCCTATGTATGTCCACCATACGGTTGTAACCGGGAGGAGATTGCATATTACGCCGAGCCCGAGCATGCTTAATGAGTCGTATGGATATATCTCATCGAATCGCAGGGTATTGTAGAAGGCCTGAAACCAGCAGTAATATAATAGAAGGCCAAGCCACCACCAGAGTGGGTTGCCTAATGGAACGCGGGGTGTTTTGTTCATAATAAAAAAGGAGTGATAAATTACGGAGCAGGGCCCCGGGCGGAGACAAGCTTCGCGAGGGTGAGGGGGAAGGAGGTGAGTGAGGGTGCAGATTCGGAAAGCAGTGAGGGCGGCGCGAGCTGAAGCTCGCTCCCGGGACAACGGGGGCGCCGGGTGGGGGGGAGGGGGGGGGGGGTTTTCAGGTGGGCGCAGCGGCCGGGGGGGGGTTGGGGGTGTTGGGTGTTTTGT
>CAMWKC010000255.1 GCA_947174735.1 uncultured Porphyromonadaceae bacterium | reverse complement strand
TAAGGTGTATCGTCAGGACGTATCATACTAACCGTGATATATGGCGCACGGTCAAATACCTCCATTGCCCATTCAGTATCTCTTCGCCTACCGGCTTTTCTCATTTCTTTCATAACT
This sequence comes from uncultured Porphyromonadaceae bacterium, assembly GCA_947174735.1. Taxonomy (GTDB): domain Bacteria; phylum Bacteroidota; class Bacteroidia; order Bacteroidales; family Muribaculaceae; genus Lepagella. The sequence goes on along the minus strand of CAMWKC010000255.1, from coordinate 3,683 downwards.
GTTTACTTTAACTGATTTTACCGTATAATATGATACTAATATCTCTTTTATAGGATAGCGATATTCATATCTCACTCTGCTGATTCAGACTACAAATTTACTTAAAATCGTAAGATTTCAAACTCTTTATTCATAAAATACTGTCTATAATACCTCTACTTTATAAGTACCTTTATCCCCTTTCCATCCGAAAATAACACTAATAAGTCAGACTTTTGTATAGCTCGGAAATAATCCCTAACTTTGCACCCACTCATCAGAGGGTAGATAGTCGCAACTATCAGACCGGATAAGATGTCGGGTGCGCCCGGTTATGACATCTTATCCGGTCTGTTTTTTTATCCTTTAAAGTCAATGAAAACAGAAAACTTAGGACTCGATTACGCTCACGGCCGCATCGGGCGGCTATTCAGTAAAATCTTCTTTCCCACTCTCTTGGGAATGGTGTTTAACGCACTTATCACTATAGTTGACGGTATCTTTGTAGGTCGCGGAGTAGGACCTGACGGAATAGCTGCTGTCAATATCATCGCACCTCTTTTTATGGTCACTACAGGCATAGGACTTATGTTCGGTATCGGAGCATCGGTAGCTGCAGGTATAGCTCTCTCAACAAAAGACTATACCAAAGCCAATTCAACTGTGACCTCAGCCTTCCTGTTCGCTACGGCTTTTATGTTTATACTGGTTATCGGAGCTTTGCTTTTTACTGATTCGGTAGCAAAGTTACTTGGTAGTTCCGACCGTCTGCAAAGCAACACGACAGGTTATCTACTCCTGCTTCTTCCGGGAATTATACCACTGATGTGGCAAAGCATCGGAATGATGGTAATTCGTCTTGACGGCTCACCTAAATACGCAATGATGTGTAACATAATTCCCTCGGTACTTAATATTGTACTTGACTGGTGGATGGTCTTTCCGTTAGGTATGGGGGTAAGAGGAGCAGCTCTCGCCACTTCTATCTCATGTATTGTCGGGGGAATAATGGCTGTCGCCTACTTCAGACACTCCTACGTTCTGAAATTCACACGTAGAATTGAGAATTTCGGTTCGGCAATAGTTATGCAGATAAGAATAGGTTCGGCAGCTTTTGTCACTGAGATTGCCATGTCTATAATGATGTTTACCGGTAACTATGTCTTTATGCAGACTTTCGGTGAAGACGGAGTGGCTGCATACTCGATTGCGTGTTATCTCTTTCCACTGATATTTATGATTAATAATGCGGTGGCACAGTCAGCCCAGCCTATAATAAGTTATAACTTCGGCTGTGCTGACAGACAACGTGTAAAACAGGCTTTGAAAGTCAGTATCCTCGTAGGGTGTATATGCGGCACTATCGTAACCGTCGCAATTGCTCTTGGTGCGCACGGTATTGTATCACTTTTCATTCCGCCTGAATGTAAGGCAGGCCAACTTGCTGTCTCCGGACTGCCGATATTTGCCTTAGCAGGAATATTCTTTGCCCTCAATATAGCCTTTATAGGTTATTACCAAAGTATAAAGAAGGCTGCTCTCGCACTCACACTGACTATGCTACGCGGTGTTGTGTTTCTTGTACCCTTATTTCTTCTGCTGACTCACCTCTTCCCGTCATGGGGTATGTGGGCGGCTGTCCCCTCTTCCGAGTTTCTAACACTACTTATTGTTCTATCCATTTATTATACCACTCATGAATCAAGCCGATGAGATTATAGCCTTGCTTGAGGAGCAACGTAACGAAGAACAACGCAAAATTCTGATGCGTTTTTTCAGAACCGGAGAAGGACAGTATGGCGAAGGTGACGAATTTTTAGGACTGAAAGTACCGCAGACACGCCTAATCGTTAAAACATCCCGACACTGTTTAAGTCTTGATGAAATAGAGAAGCTTCTGTACAGTCGCTGGCACGAGGTCCGACTGTGCGGACTATTATTGTTAGTCGAAGAAATGAAATCAGTAAAAAATAATTCCGAACAACGCGAAGTAATTGCAACTTTTTATCTTCGTCACGCTCGTCAAGCCAACAACTGGGACCTTGTAGACCTTTCATGTCAGTACATACTTGGGCCTTACCTCCTACCCTTAGCTGATTATGATATTCTCTATAGGCTTGCAGACAGTGATAATTTATGGGAACAACGTATAGCTATCGTCACTACCCTATACTTCGTACGTGTCGGTATCTTTACTCCGACACTGACAATCGCTGCAAAACTACTCTCCCAGCCTCATGATCTGATTCACAAAGCCACAGGCTGGCTACTGCGCGAGGTAGGCAAACGCGATACCGATACTCTCCGCAACTTCCTCGAAGAGCACTACTCAAGTATACATCGTACCACTCTCCGTTATGCCATAGAACGCCTTGATGCCGCCGAACGCCAATACTGGCTTAAACACTGAGATAACGAAGAATCGTAAAAATCAGAATTTTTTCATTGAAAAATATTATAAAATACGACACTCGTTTAGTCTATTTATTAGAAACGAAAAAAATAATATTATTATACGCAGTTAAGAAATATCTTCATAGACTGATTTACCAAGCCACAGACGACCTATAGCACAAGGAAAAATTCAGTTATTACGTATTCTCGTTAGTTCTATGGCTTCTTTACCTGTAATATATTCTATATCGATACGGATAATATATACTGCCTTGAGGAAACGTTGTATCTCAGCGGCAGGGTCAATACCGGGGCTGTATTTATCACTTAATAGTCTCAGAACAGTAATCTTTTCCTCCTCGGAATCTATAATATGTGCGGTACCAAAGACTATAACACTGCGAAAATAAGATGTAAACTTCTCAGGTACAATGTCGTCTTTATCAACTATACACAGACTACACTTAGGATTTCGTCTGATTGCATCAATCTTATGTCCCTGGGCCGCAGAGTGAATAAATATATCTCGGTCCTTACATACGTAATTTACTGGTACAGCGTAGGGATAATCGTCATCGCCTGAAACAGCCAATACAGCATATTTGCCATCATGCAATATTCTCTCTGTTTCTTCCGGCGGAAGCTATTGTCTGAAACGCCGCATTTTTCTTTCTATTATGCAAGTACTTTAAGTCCGATTATTGATAAAATAAGTGTAGTAATAAAGAAAATACGCCAGAATGTGGCCGGCTCTCCAAAAAAGATAATACCCACAATCACAGCTCCGACGGCTCCTATACCGGTCCACACAGGGTAAACCGTACCGATAGGCAGTGTCTCCGAAGCTTTAGCCATAAGATACATACTAAGCGAAAGAGCAGCAAGAAAGCCTATCCACCACCATACGACTTCCTGTCCTTCAGCAGTCTTGGTCTTACCGAGACAAAAGGTAAAAGCTACCTCCATAAGTCCGGCAAGAATAAGTATTATCCAGTTCATACAAAGTCATAATATCCTGTTTGAGGGCTGCAAGAATTCTCGGCGACTCCTTCCAAGGATTTACAAAATTACAAAATAAGAGATTATATCCATTGTTGACAATGGATATAATCTCTTATTTTGTAATTTTCTATTTTTATCTACTGAAAGACTCTTCAAGCTTGGGAAGAACCGGACCGAATACACAACGTTCGTATTTAGTCTGGAAAACCTCAAAACACTTATTACAATGCAGACAACGGGACTTTATCAGCTCCCCTTCACGCAACTTGGTTATAAAATCCGGTTGTGTCAGCAGAGCGCGCGATAAT
>CAMWKC010000254.1 GCA_947174735.1 uncultured Porphyromonadaceae bacterium | reverse complement strand
ATTATATACAATCCATTGTAGGAGTGTAAATTTGCACCAGTCAAAAACAGATGACAAATTCGTTTTTAAGTGAGTATTTAGGTTTAGTTTTTTAGGTTAGTCTCGAAAGGCTAAAAATATTAGGGTAAAAAGATTGTTTTAGTTTTATATGCCTTAAAACTCCGGTGCCATGTTCCCGGTTACACATATACCCGCCCTCTCCTCACCCTATAGGCAGCCTTCAGTCAGCCATTGGTCCCGACTTAGGCTCCATCTGCATCTGCTTACGCAGTTCAGAATATTCCTCTCCTGTAAACACAGATTAATCAGAACAACTCTATATATCTTTTAAGATTAGACACATGAAAAGTTTCATTCATAGCGGTATTATGGCAGTCGCAACTCTTCTCCCACTTTCGGCTTCGGCTGCTGACGGTCTGCGTATAGAGCGGCAGAATCCGTCACACTCCATGGTCCGTGTTGACTCAACGGCTCGCTATCTGCTCCTGCCTGTGCAGGAAGGAGTGCCCATCAGTAATATAGAAGTACTTTCTAACGGTAAGCTGATGAACAAGCTCAACGTGGCATTAGCTGAGAACCATGTCGATTATTACGTTCCTTTTGAGCTTACTCCTTTCGGCGACTCGAAAGTCGCTCTGAATATTGTCTCACATGTAAGCCGTAACAATATCCGTGAGGCTGAAGACGCAATATGGAATAAGCGTATCGCTCTGTCGGATACTTTTGACCGTACCAACACAGAGAAATTCCGTCCTCTCTTCCACCATACTCCTGAATACGGCTGGATGAATGACCCCAACGGTATGTTCTACAAAGACGGTGTGTGGCATCTCTACTATCAGTATAACCCTTACGGCTCAAAATGGGAAAATATGAGCTGGGGCCATTCTACAAGCCGCGACCTTATTAACTGGGAACATCAGCCGGTGGCTCTTGTTACAGATGCTTTAGGTTCAATCTTCAGTGGTTCATCAGTAGTTGACCATAACAATACGGCAGGATTCGGTAAGGACGCTGTCATAGCACTTTATACATCGGCCGGTCCGAGCCAGACCCAGAGTCTCGTATGGAGCGACAATGACGGTCAGACTTTCAATCACTATGAGGGCAATCCTGTGATATTCTATGGCCGTGAAAGCCGTGACCCCAATATGTTCTGGTACGAACCGCTGCAGCAGTGGGTACTTATACTTGCCTCAGCTCTCGACCATGAGATGCTTATATTCAACTCGCCAGATCTTAAGAACTGGACTCTGGCCAGCAAATTCGGCCAGGGATTCGGTGCTCAGGACGGCGTGTGGGAATGCCCTGACCTTGTAGAACTCAGTGTCGACGGCACTAACAAAAAGAAATGGGTACTTCTCTGTAACCTTAATCCCGGCGGTATCTTCGGCGGCAGTGCCACACAGTATTTCGTAGGTGATTTCGATGGTAAGACCTTCACACCCGATGACCCGAAGTCAGTGACAAAATGGATGGACTACGGTAAAGACCACTATGCTACCGTTACATTCAGCGGTGCTCCTGACGGACGTACCACAGCACTCGGCTGGATGAGTAACTGGGAATATGCCAACGATGTGCCTACAATGCAGTACCGTTCGGCCAATACCATAGCCCGTGACCTGTCACTCTTCACAGCTCCTGACGGCAAACTCTACATGGCCTCAGCTCCCTCAGCTGAATATAATGCTATGCGCGGAAAAGTGACCCGTTACGGTGCAACCAATCTCGGTCAGAAAGCACGCAGCTATGCCCTGCCTTCCGCAAACCAGGGTATCTGTGAAATAGTGTTCGACATTGAAATGGGTGACAATGCTGTAGCCGATGTGACCCTGTCAAACGCAAAAGGTGAAAAAGTAATAATGACTCTTGACGCAAAGAATGATACCTTTGCTATGGACCGTAAAGCAAGCGGTGTGACTTCGTTCAGCGAGAACTTCCCTGCTGTTACTGTAGCTCCCATGCATGCTGACAGCAAAAACTGGCAGATACGTCTGTTCGTTGACCGCAGCAGCATCGAGGCTTTTGAAGGACGTGGACGCATGGCAATGACCAATCTTGTCTTCCCCGAAAATCCTTATACATCTATCTCTATGTCGGCCACAGCAGGCAAGGCCAAACTCAAGAGCCTTGAGATATATCCTCTGCAGCCTGCCAAGTAAGTCTCTACCTACCCTCTAACCCCAACACTAACAATCATGTCACCAAATCAAAACACCACAATAGAGGCTCCGGCCAAGACCACTATGGCACAGATGGTGCCTGTGATGCTCTGCTTCTTTACCATGGGCTTTGTCGACCTCGTCGGTTCTGCTACCAACTTCGTTAAGGAAGACCTCAGTCTCTCCGCAGCCCAGGCTGGATTCATACCTTCGCTGGTATTCTTCTGGTTCCTTATCTTCTCTGTGCCTACAGGCATACTGATGAACAAGATAGGACGTAAAAACACTGTGATGGTCTCACAGATACTCACGCTGGTATCACTTATCATACCTATCTTCTTTGAAGGTTACTACACTATGCTTATAGCCTTCTCTCTGTTAGGTATCGGTAACGCCGTGATGCAGACATCACTCAACCCGCTCGTATCGGGACTTATCTCTCCGGCACGTCTGGCCTCAACACTTACTTTCGGTCAGTTTGTAAAGGCTCTTGCTTCGCTGCTTGCTCCTTATCTCATGGCCTGGGGTGCTGCCCAGATTGTTCCGAGCTTCGGTCTTGACTGGCGTATCGTATTCCCGGTATTCGCTATCGTAAACGTGTTCTCGATTGCCATGCTCAGCGCCACACCTATACGTGAGGAAAAACCTGACCGTGTCACAGGTTTTATGGAGTGTGTCAAGCTGCTCAGCATTCCTTTCGTATCGCTCTGCTTCGTAGGTATCATGTGTCACGTAGGTATCGATGTAGGTACAAATACCTTCGCACCTCAGATTCTTATCGAAAAATTCGGTTACTCAACCGCTGACGCCGTTATCGGTACGCAGATGTACTTCTACTTCCGTACAGGCGGCTGTCTGTTAGGCTCATACATTCTTGCCCGTGTATCGGCACGCAGCTTCTTCGGATTCAGCGTAGCCTGCATGATTCTCGGTATCATCGCTCTCTTCATAGCTTCGTCGCAGTTTATAGTTCTGGCCGGTATCGCTCTGATAGGCTTCGGCAACTCTAACGTATTCTCAGTAGTATTCGCACAGGCTCTCAACCGTCAGCCGAGAGAGAAAAACGAAGTATCAGGTCTTATGATTATGGGTCTCTTCGGCGGTACTATCTTCCCTCTCTGCATGGGCTTCGCTCAGGGCGGTATGGGTGTTGCAGGCGCAGTGGCAGTAATGGCTATCGGCGTTCTCTATCTCCTCTATTACACATTCCAAATCAAGAAAACAGCATAACACTTCTTTATCATGAAAAAGTATGTAGTCGGTATGGGCGAGGCGCTCTGGGATGTCCTCCCCGAAGGTAAGAAAATCGGTGGCGCTCCCGCCAACTTCGCTTATCACGTATCACAATTCGGTCTTGACAGCTGCGCTGTCAGTGCTATAGGTGACGACGAGCTCGGCAAGGAGCTGCTCGACAACTTCAACAACGTCGGTCTCAATTACCGTATCGCCCAGGTACCCTACGCTACCGGTACAGTGCTTGTTGAACTCGATGCCGCCGGTATCCCCCAGTATAATATCAAGGAGAATGTGGCATGGGATAATATTCCTTTCACCCCCGAACTCGAAGAGCTGGCTCGCAATACAACCGCTGTTTGCTTCGGCTCGCTGGCACAACGTAATGTGGTATCACGCGACACTATGA
>CAMWKC010000253.1 GCA_947174735.1 uncultured Porphyromonadaceae bacterium | reverse complement strand
TTCTTCCAATCTATTGGCATGGCTACCAAAGCCGTATTCCTGTCACTAACACGGCAGGTACTGTTTATGCTTCCTATGCTTCTTATACTTCCCCCCCGTTTCGGTCTTAACGGAGTATGGGCCTGTTATCCCATTTGTGACGTTGTAGCAGCTATCGTTGCCGGTTGTATGCTGTTATGGCAAGTACGCCACATTAAACGTATGGGTAGCCGTCTCGACCGTCTTCATACCGAATTGGAAAAAGACAGCGCCATTACTCCAAAAAACTGAATTTTCTATTTACTAAAACTCAACAGTCAGTCATTCCACCGAACTATAAAGAGTAGAATGACTGACTGTTTCAGTATTTAATTTCAAAATATTAATTAATTAAGGAGGGTCAACTGTCTGAAAGTACAGTTAACAGCTTCAAATGAGGGACTTGCTGATGTGGAGACTACCATATCCGAATCAGTGAAATCTTCAACCGTAAGTGCCAGATTGCTTTTAGCTTTTATTGTATCAACCCAACCAGCAGGAACCTCAAGTGTCAGTACGTATGCTGCATCCGGGGCAATCTCAATATTAGGTCGTATGTTATTCTCCTTCTTAAAACTGTGCATATCAAGCTCGACCTTTAGAGTAGTAGAGTCGTTGGTGATAGTCATGTTCTGCTGCCATGCACGGTCCATAACCAATACAGCTTCGGAAAGCCGCGGATTCTGCCGTACAGTCACTTTGAGTAACTGATCGCTTTCCTCTTTCTCAGGGTTCGCACTTTGAGCCATCAGCCACATATTGTTTGTTATATCAAATGTGATGAAAAATCCGGTCGTCACACGCACCGTGTCGCCGTCAGCTCTCAGAGTCTGTAAACTGAATTCTATTTTCTTATATATTACTGCCGGCATCAGAAACGAGCCTACAAGTATCACTCCTAATAGTATTATTAGGATATATGATGTTCTTTTCATCTCTCTATTAATTTATTTAGTGGAATTTGAACCGAGATATTCTTCATATCTCTCTTTAAGTATCTCAGGAGTAATACCCAACAACTGAAGTTCTCTGAAGACCTCAAGCAGACGGTCTCCGAACATGTCACGTACTCTCATCTTACGTATTTCTTCCGGTGCTTCGGCACTGACAAAGAAGCCTATACCACGACGATTATAAATGATACCGAGTGATGACAGATGATCGTATGCACGCATCATAGTATTCGGATTAACTTGCACCGTAGCGGCGTACTCCCGTACCGAAGGCATTCTGTCGTCAGGTTTCAGAACTCCTCCCAACACTTCATCGCAGATACGATCTACTATCTGCAGGTATATAGCTTTACTGTTTTCTTTAAACATAAATCAGTCTCTTTATACGAACCGAACCTATGCCGTCACCATTTCAGTGCAACTTCGGTCTGTTTCATTCTGGCATATCCGAGCCAATAAAGTAAACACGATGCTACTACCCAACCTATAGCGCTCCATATTATACGGCTTTTTGTCAGTTCTCCCGGGTCACTGAAAGTACTCGTTACAGAAGCATCACCAAAAAACAGACGCATACCTAATATAGTCATAAGTGCTGCTACCGAAAGAAGTATCATCAGCGTACAACTTGTTTTAAAGAATGAATAACGAGGCAAATAAATACTACCTACGGCAAATACAGATTGCAAAAACAGTGTTAATCCGTAAATATCCACCAGCCATTTAGTCGGGCGCAATCTACTTATACCACCTTCAAATTCGTTAAGAGTCAACAATCTCCACGGACTTATAATATGCACCTGCGATCCGAAAGGGGTAAAGATGTGCATCAGCAAAACACGGAGTATGTCAGCACACATCATACATACGAACCAAGCCACAAAACTGCCTGCTATGTAGATAATAAGCCATGCTGTCAGTTTTTCTGTTCCTGTAGCTGGTACTGTAAGCACTTCAAGACGACTCGACTTAGTAGAAAAACGACCATATACCATTGAACCTGCCACAGCAAATAACAGAATCAGTATAAACAGTGCTACATTACATTCCGATCTCCATATCGGATCGAAACCGGGGGTCTGTCTTAACGCGGCATAGTTATAACGGTAAACCGAGAGATGAGTAAGGACAGTAATAAGAATGTTAGCCGCTATGAGACTGAATAAAGTACCGATAGCATATATTAGAGTTCGACCCTCGATACGACAGTAAAACCGCAGATAGGCTGTCATACGTTCAAAACTGAAACTGTCTGTGACTTTACAGTCAGAAGTATTTATATGGTTATTCATAATGATATTTCGGTTGGTTTATCAAAAATCTGATTCAGACGGTCATGATATTTTAGCGCATAGTCGAACAACAGTTCGAGATTAACGGTAGTTTCGTCATCATCGGTATTAGGTAGCATGACATCATACCCACCCGGAGCAGGTTGCCAGTATAATGCCCGGTCACGTAATGTCGCATCTACATTTCGGGCGAAACTGAGTCTACGCTGCAGTTCGTATATTGATGATTCAAACACAATGTTACGTTCGTTCATTATCAGCACATGATCAAGCAGCTGCTCAAGGTCACGCACCTGATGAGTCGATATTATCATGATACGGTCATCAGTCATTAGTTCGGCACATAATCGGCGAAAAGCTGCCTTACCCGGTATGTCAAGACCGTTGGTAGGTTCGTCCATAAGTACCATAGAGGTATTACAAGCTAATGCAAAACTCATGTACACTTTCTTTTTCTGACCCATTGACAGAGCGTTTAGACGTACATTATACTCCATACCGAAAGCATTGAGACAACGGTCAAGTATATCACGGTCAAAACGCGGATAAAAACCTGACCGTGCCGAAACGTATGCATCAAGTTTCAGATTCGGTAATCCTACCTCTTCCGGTACCAGCATTATGTCGGCCAGAGTCGAAGGCAACCGGTAGCGGGTATTCTGACCATTATAATACACCATTCCTTTATCCGGCAATAACGCTCCCATGATAAGATAAAGTAGCGTTGACTTTCCGGCACCGTTAGGTCCTAACAAGCCGTAAATGCCGCCCTGCTCTATCTCAAGCGAGAAGTCTCTCAGCACCGGTGGCTTACGTAAGCCATAGTGATAACTAAGATTTTCGATTTTCAACATGTGTGTGTCTGTTATAGTATAGTTAGTATGAGATTTCAGTCCGGCCATTATCCTGTCTTCTGACACCTCTCCGGACAGACTGCCAAAGACAGGCTTAAAGACCATTAGTGTATTAGTATATTAATACACTGCAAAAGTAGTACACCTTTTTTAATTCACCAAATTTTTTTGCATCTTTTTTATTCCCATTTTTATAATTAACACGTTATAGAAAGGTAAATATAATCCAAATTACTATGACGAAGAAAGAATATAGCCGTCTTAATACTGAATGGTTAGAAAAGAAAGCAGCCGAACCCGACGTACACCGAGTAGCGCAAGGAGTCTTTTATAAAATCCTGGCTTCAGGCGATAACTCAAAACCATCACCACGACCTAACAGTGTTGTGACAGTGCACTATACCGGCAGAACTATTGACGGTCATGTCTTCGATTCCTCACGTAATGACGCTGTACCGCCTGCTTTCCGTCTGCGAGACCTGATTACCGGATGGATAGAGGCATTACAGCTCATGCATCCGGGCGACCGTTGGGAACTTTATATCTCTGCTGATAAAGCCTACGGCAAACAGAGCCAGCCTGACATTCCCGGCGGTTCTACCCTTATCTTCGATATAGAACTTATTTCCGTAGCCTAAGTTCTATAAATACTGAGACTCAAGGATAAATCTTTATATTTGCTAATATACAATATAAAAC
>CAMWKC010000252.1 GCA_947174735.1 uncultured Porphyromonadaceae bacterium | reverse complement strand
TAAATTGAGTTAAAATATACAATATTCTTGAATGTCTCCTATGTAATTTACTTACGCTTTTATCTTTTTAGTAGAAACTCTTTTACCATAGGTAGTAGGGACAAATTTTGAGTCGGGTATCGGTGTGTATCTTATGGGGAGTGATAGTTTTATGATGTTTCTCCCAAAATTATTCAGTAAAATGCCTCAAAAATACGCAATGAAATGCCTCAAAAATGTTCAGTAAAGTAACTTAGATTCTTTCAATGAGCTACTTATGGGTAAGATAAATATGATAGAATATGTGTTACGCCGGATTCATGTTGTGGTTTTGATGTGGTTTGAGATCGGGAGTGATTGTTTGGATTTCGGATTTTTTGGTAGGGTTAGTGAATTTTTATGAGTGGGGTTGTTACGTTTTGGCTTTTCAATCGTATCTATGATGTAAAGTGTATGAAAACAGACAACCTGACATATTCATTCTTCCGACTGCGGGAAAAGCTGTATCGGAGTGCGCTGAGGTTTCTTAAGAACGATGAGGAGGCCGAGGATGCGCTGCAGGATACGTTTTTCAGATTATGGAAGAGCGGACCCCTTGAATCGGACGACGAGGCAAGGAACAAACTGTTTACAGTTTTACGGAATATATGTATCGACCGGCTCCGTAAACCGCAGACAGTTCCAATCAGCGACTCCGACACAGACAGTATGTCGGTACAGCCGGAGCTTTCTGAGGATGTGGACAGGCTGAAATCATTACTTTTAACAGGTCTGACTGATATTCAACAAAAAATTTATACTTTTGCAGTCGATGAGGGTATGGAGTATGAAGACATAGCTTCAGCACTCAATATGTCTACGGAAGCAGTCCGGATGAATATGAGTCGGGCCAGAAAAAAATTACGTGAAAATTATCATAAACTGAACAGATGAAAGACAAAGATACCATACTTAGCTTGCAGGAAACCGAGGAGCTGTGCCGTATGTATATGGATTGTCAGCTTTCAGTTTTTGAAGAAACAGAATTGCAGTATATTCTCGGGAAGTCGTCGTATACTTCTCCTGTTATAGAGGAAGCAAGAGAAGCGATGATAGCAGAAGGAATAGTGTTCAGAAAAAAGAAGGTGCGAAAGAAAACGAGATTCCGGTGGAGTCGTTGGGCAATCGGTACCGCAGCTTCTTTAGGTCTTTTACTTACTTTCTCAATAATTATAGGAACACAAGTTCAGAAAGCGAACTCTCATGAGACTGCTATCGGTATAGCCCAGACAGCGGACTCTTCTTCCGAAGCAATAATGATTGCTTATGAAGGAGGCAAGAGACTAAGCCCTGCTGCTTCGGAGAAAGCCGTAAACGAATCGTTAAAGAAAGCTGAGGCTCTGATGGCAATGGCTAAGGCAAAAGAGAGAGAAGACGAAATTAAACAAATGTATATTATGAATTTAACCTCCGGAACAGAATGAAAAGATACATTATCCTCATACTGAGTTTCTTTATCAGTGTTATAGCAATGGCTAAGGCACCTAATCTGAATGTTGAGAAACTGTTTGACGGCTCATATAATTCAGATAAGAGTGTTTCGATACATATATCGAAATCCAAGAAGAAATATTTTCGTGGATTTACTGTCAATAACAATGCTAAGTTAGTTGATAAGGTAGCTGATCTTTTTAAAAAGGATGTCGAAAATGCTGAGACTGCGCAGGATTTTATAGAAAACGGAAGACCAAGCTACTCGTGTATAACTATAATTAACAATGAATGTAAAATAGAGATAGGTCTTTCCTATTCAGGCGACGGTGGCTGTTATCTTTTTATAAGCGGTCCTAACGATGCCTTTAAATAATAAAAATTATCATTTGATGTAAAAAGCTCTGTGCCACAGAGCTTTTTATGTTATTATAGCTATACCTGGCGGTTATAGGTCAGACAACTATAAGTGCTGATTAAATGTTATAAAAGAGAGCTATGAGGCTCGGATAATTACACGACACTATGGAAAAAGCACAACAGCAGAATCAGCAGGCTATGACCGTCGCCGAACAGGTAGTAGACATCATGGCCGATGCAGGTATAAAGCATCTTTACGCCATTACAGGCGACAGTCTCAACGCACTTACAGAGGCAATATCAAAAGACGGCAGAGTTAAGTTTATTCACATGCGCCATGAAGAATCGGGTGCTTTCGCGGCCAGTGCCGAGGCTCAGCTTACCGGTCACCTCGCCGCCTGTGCAGGTAGCAGCGGACCGGGTCACGTTCATCTGATTAACGGTCTCTATGATGCACAGCGGTCAAATGCACCTGTATTAGCTATAGCTTCGACATGCGCGACGGGAGTGTTCGGTACAGAATATTTCCAGGAAACTAACCCTACATTACTGTTCTCAAACTGTAATGTCTATAACGAAATAGCTACTACACCAACACAGGTACCGCATCTGCTTCAGGCGGCTATGCAGGAAGCTATAGGTAAAGGGGGTGTAGGTATAATGGGTTTACCGAGTGATATTACTACGTTACCGGCTGTTCCTTCGTATGCATCGACGGCATTGCTCGAGACACAACGTCTGCCGCAACCGGCTCCGGATAGAATAGAGGAAGCTGCCAAACTTATAAACGCAGCTAAGACAGTGGCTATATTCGCAGGATCAGGTGCGAAGCATTGTTCTGCTCTGTTAGCACAGTTTGCCGATAAAGTCAATGCTCCGGTAGTCACTACCTATAAGAGTCAGCTTGAGCTGATGGGTGATAATCCTAACTATGTGGGTCACATGGCTTACCTCGGTATGTGGGCTGCGGAAGATGCTGTCGCTAATGCTGATGTTCTGCTGCTTGTAGGTATGAATTTCCCGTATCCGGGCTTCTTCCCAACCGATAAGAAGATAATACAGGTAGATGTCCGAGCCGAACGTCTTGGACGCAAGACAAAAGTCGATGTGGCTGTACATGCTGATGCCGGTCTCTTCTTTGAACAGCTTTTACCGAAAGTAGAAGCCAAGAGTGACCGCACTTTCCTTGACAAGACTCTGAATGACTATAAGAGTATTCTTGCAGAATATCAGAAACCTGTTGACAATCCGGGTACAAAAGGCGCTATACGTCCTGAATATATGATAAGTTTGCTTGATAAATTAGCTGATAAGAATGCTGTCTTTACTGTTGACACCGGTATGAACAATCTGTGGACCGCTCACTATCTGACTGCCGGTGAAGGACGTGTGATGCTCGGTTCGTTTATGCACGGTTCAATGGCCAATGCTATGCCGATGGCTATCGGTGCCAAGTGTGCCGCTCCCGACCGTCAGGTAATAGCTGTCTGCGGTGACGGTGGTTTCACTATGCTTTTGGGCGAATTGCTTACTATAATGCAGTATCAGTTGCCCGTTAAACTGTTAGTAGCTGATAACCGTTCGTTGGCTTTCGTGAAGTGGGAGATGGAGCTTGCCGGACTTAAACCAAGCGAAACCAACCTCGTCAATCCTGACTTCGGTGCTTTAGCACGTTCGGCCGGTATGCACGCGCAGACCGTCGATGACCCTGCACAGCTTGAAGAGGCTATGAAAACATGGCTTGCTGTCGATGGGCCGGCTCTCCTGTCGGTAGTGACGGATACAGACGCAGCCTCATTCTCATTCTCACAGAAACTTATGGAAGCGGCAAAACCGGGTAATCCGTTGTCAAACTTCATGCCTCTCGGCAGCTGATAACTATTGAATTAAGATATTTTCCTCCGTCGGTCTGAAGTGCTTTTACAAGCTGCTTCGGACCGACGGATTCATATAATTGTAAAAATAGATATATTAAAATAGTTAACAAACTATAAAATTACAGTCTACAATATAT
>CAMWKC010000251.1 GCA_947174735.1 uncultured Porphyromonadaceae bacterium | reverse complement strand
CTAGATACACAGGCCCATCCTTGAGATTTATCGTCACACACTCCAATGAGGCACCTGCTTCCACAAATAATTTAGAATCATCTCGGCGACCGGCACCTATTACTCTTACCGTATCGCTTACTGGAGCACTTTTACGGCCAGCCGTCAGACGCTCAAAGTCCTCGGCTATCATCTCGGCATTACGTAGAAATATATCGAACACATAATGTATGACACGTAGGCTGTCCGAATTAATTACTCTGAAACCCGCTTCGGCAGCTCCTTTGTCAATAGCCTCGCGACAGCGCCGGGCGCTACCGCGACAGGCTCTTGTCATCCCGTCGGAATCAGTCAACGCACATTCCGGTTCAAGACTATTTATAAGCTGCACCACATATTTATCAGGAAGCAAACTGCCCGATACAAACAGATAGTCATCAAATCTATCATCGGTTTCACCGCCGAACTTATCGTGTAGATAAGCGGCCGGACGATAGGAGTAACAGCCCGGAAGCAGACTTTCCCACTTCTCGCGCAAAGTTGTGATACCGATTCTGAACTCAGCTACCGGACGCGTAAACGACAGCGGCAACAAGTTGGAGTGACTTTCTTCTGTGTCGAAGAGTATGATGTGGCGTTGGGTGTACATGGTTTGTGGCGTAGGATTGGCGACCGGACTATGCAGCCCGCAGAAGAGCATGACATGGTCAAGGACTAACATTAATATAAGGAGTGAGAATGGGAAATGAACATAAGCAAGTATCAAAAATTACTCACTTTTGCCAATTGTGTGCAAATCTACTACTTTTTATTCTTCTATCCAAAAAATTATTTTCATATTCGGAAATTTTCATAAATGATAATTAAAAAAACAAAAACGGCAGCGACTTTCACAAGCCTACCGCCGTTCTGTGATTTTTTAGATATCCGCCTGCTTTCACAAGCCAACGAACCTCCTACTCAACCACTAACTTACAAATTATATATCACTATTACTTAAAAGCTTTTTGACTTGCCTATACTTTCTAAACTGAGTTGTTACGTACTTTAACCGTGGGTCAGCTTCTATCAGCGACCCGCGCTATGAACATCAAGCTTTCGGGGTGGGCTGCGAACAGGGCTAATTTCAGCTTCTGTTACTCCCTGCCTCCGAAAAACAATGCAAATATAGCGCTTTTAGAAATACCGGCCAAATTTTCCATTAAAAAAATTTACTAAAATCACTCAACTTATCCCAATAGATACAATAATACGCCAATAAGACCAATATTCTCATTCCTATAATGCCAGAAATTTTCCTTTTAGCACCAAATTAAACCTCTTATCAGCGTTTTTTTACCTCTCAGCGCATTTTACACCTTTTTTCTCTTTATAAGCAACAGCTTTTTATGACAGGTTTTTTATCTTTAGTTTTTGTTTCAGGTACAGTAAAGTGCACAGTCGGACTTTTTTTATTAACTTTACCGCCACAACTCAATCCTGCATCCGGTTGGCTCAATCCTGCTATCCGATTGCACATAAATAAAATACCATGGCAAAGAAAAATCAAGAGTATCTTGCTGCTCTGCGCAAGGTTATGGCTGAACACGGTATCGACACCGTTATAATTTCAGGTACCGATCCTCATCAAAGCGAACTTCCTCCTCTTCACTGGCGTTGCCGCGAGTGGCTGACCGGCTTCTCATCCGTCAACGGCACTAACGGCACAGCGGTCGTAACACCTGACAAAGCTCTCTGCTGGACTGATTCACGCTATTTTATTCAGGCCACACTGCAACTCGAAGGCACCGGATTTGAAATGATGAAAGAAGATGGTCCAGAGGCTGTAAATCTTATCGATTGGGTAACAGAGAATACGGCTGCCGGCAAGACAGTAGGTATTGACGGTATGACATTCTCAGTCTCTACGGCTCAGCGTCTGCAGCAAGAGCTTAATGATAATAGTATTAAATTAGATACTTCTTTCGCACCCTTCGACGAAATATATCCTGACAGGCCGGAGCGTCCGAAAAACAAATTGTTCGTACACGATGAAAAAATTGTCGGTGAGACTGTGGATTCAAAAATCGAGCGTCTTATGGAACAGGTCAAGGGTGAACTTGCCAACGCAGTTCTCCTGTCTTCGCTTGACGACATAGCCTGGGCCACCAACCTGCGTACAGCCAACGATATCGCTTTTTCACCAATTTTCGTAGCTTTCTTATATGTCGATACCACACGCCGTGTACTGTTCATCGACACAGATAAATTAACTGACGAGGTCAACGCACACCTTAAAAAATATAATATAGAGGTACAACCTTACGATGCTGTACTTGATTTCGTCTCAAAGCTACCTAAAGAGACTCGTCTTTTGCTCGACCCGGAAAAGACTTCACGCGGGGTCTATGACCATGTAGGTTGTACGACAGTATTCGGCGGCTCAGGCGTAGCCAAACTTAAGAGCATAAAGAACGAGGCTATGCTTACTGCCCTTAATCTGGCTATGCTTAAAGACGGAGTGGCCCTGACACGCTTCTTCATGTCGGTTGAAGCCGATTATCCGAAAGGTACACTCACCGAAATGGTGCTTGCCCGTCGTCTGCGCGACATACGTATGGCTGATCCCGACTGTGTTGACGAAAGCTTTGCCTCTATCGTAGGCTGGAATGCTCATGGTGCAATCGTTCACTATGAACCTACCGATGAAACGGACGTAGCTATCGTAGGAGACGGTCTGCTGCTCGTAGACAGCGGAGGCCAGTATAAATACGGTACCACCGACATAACACGTACTATAGCTTTAGGCACACCTACAGCCCAGCAACGTCATGACTTCACACTTGTACTCAAAGGTCACATAGCTCTCGCATGTGCCGTATTCCCACAAGGCACACGCGGCGGTCAGCTCGACGTACTGGCTCGTCAGTATCTCTGGCATGAAGGCAAAGCTTACTATCACGGCACAGGCCACGGCGTAGGATTCTTTATCAACTGTCATGAAGGCCCACAGAGTATAAGACTTAACGACGTGCCCACACCGCTTGAACCCGGCATGGTAACAAGCAACGAACCGGGATTATATCTTGAAGGGCAATATGGCATACGTACCGAAAATCTTATAGTCACTGTTCCGGCTATGACTACTGACTTCGGAGCTTTCTACCGCTTCGATACAGTTACGCTTTTCCCCATAGACACCACCCTCGTAGATATAACTATGATGACCGACGACGAGATAAAGTGGCTCAACAATTACCATGCACAAGTATGTCAGGCTCTGACACCGCTGCTTAATGCCGACGAGGCAGCCTGGCTTAAAAACAAGACCCAACCAATAAGCAAATAAAAACGAGAAATGGCAATAATAAGAGATGTAAGAGGCTTCACCCCTCAAATAGGCCGGGATTGTTTTCTGGCTGACAACGCTGTAGTAGTCGGCGACGTTATCATGGGCGATGAATGTAGCATCTGGTTCAGCACTGTACTGCGCGGTGATGTAAACTCTATTCGTATCGGTAACCGTGTCAATATCCAAGACGGCAGCGTACTCCACACTCTTTATCAGAAATCGACGATAGAAATCGGCAACGATGTTTCGATAGGTCACAATGTAGTAATACATGGTGCGAAAATACATGACTATGCTCTTATCGGTATGGGAGCAATAGTTATGGACGATGCAGAAGTAGGCGAAGGAGCCCTTGTAGCTGCCGGAGCAGTAGTACTCAGCCGTACAAAGATAGGACCTCATGAGATGTGGGCCGGCGCTCCGGCAAAATTCATCAAAATGGTTGAACCGGAAAAAGCCAAAGAAATGAATATCAAGATAGCACATAACTATCTTATGTATTCTAAGTGGTACAC
>CAMWKC010000250.1 GCA_947174735.1 uncultured Porphyromonadaceae bacterium | reverse complement strand
ATATATTATTATATCCACTTCTCAACGAGAGCTACACAAATCATATTAAGATCTACCCACCCGACGCCCCATCCCTGAAATATGACATGCACATTAATAAGCATGCCGACACCTATCAGAAAATAAGGTATGAAGATTGCATTACCTACAAACTGTATCCGGTTAAGCAACACAGACCGAGAAGGTATGAAACGATTAAGCACCAGTCCGGAGAAAAAGGCTCCTACAATGGCTTCAAGCCCGATAAGCTGTGCTAATAACGAAGCGATGCATACTTCGGCAAGTATAAAAATCAGCTGACTCAGCGAGTCGTTGAATTTACGGAAAAACCAACGTGTAAGCCATGGAAAACTGTACCACACTACCGTTGCGTATATGACAGCTAACACCAATAGCCATACAATATCACTCCAGCTGAAACCACCGGTCACACGCACCGTTACGACTTCCGCTAAGGCCAGCAGAGCAAGCAGTACGGCGACGATAGTACCGCAGACAGCGATGACGGCTCCTTTGGTATTCTGAAGTCCAAGACGGCTTACAGTAGGATAAGAGATAAGCGTATGCGAAGCGTACATCGACGCGATAAGCACACTTGTGCTCCATCCCGTACCGAAAGCCCAGCGTGCACCCGCTATTCCGGCCGCCATAGGCAGACTGAAAGTCAGAAGTCCGAAGGCAAGCCCCTTACCTATGTTCTGCCGCAGATGATACATGTCTATCTCTACGGCCGCGAGAAACATAAGGTACAATATACCGACCTGACCGAAAATCTGAAAACTTGCGTCGCGTTCAAGCACATTAAAGCAGTACGGTCCTATCAGCACTCCGGCTATAATAAGTCCTACTACATTTGGAATTTTAAGCCGTCTGAACACCAGAGGCCCGCAAAGTATCACCAGCAGCACCACTAAAAATATGGCTACCGGCTGGTGAATAGGAAAAACAGCGCCTAACGATGTAAGTATCATGTCGGCAGGTCGAACAGGCGTCGGGCGTTGGCGTCAGTCACAGCCTCAATCTGCGCCGGAGTCTTACCTGTAAGCTGCGCCACTTTCAGGCACACTTCAGGCAGATAGGCGCTCTCATTGCGCTTGCCGCGATACGGCACAGGTGCCAGATAGGGTGAGTCGGTCTCAAGCACAATGCGTTCAAGTCCTATCTCTGACAAAGCCTCTTGTAACGGTACCGAGTTTTTAAACGTTACCACACCGTTAATGCCGAACATCGGATCACACACTTCCCGTATACGTCTCACATCCTCAGTACTGCCTGTGAAACTGTGAAACACCAGCTGCGGAAGGCCGCGTCCTTCTGCCTCAACACTGCGCAGCACTTCGAGAGTATCGTCCAATGCTTCACGACAATGTATTATAACAGGCAGTCCGCGGTCTATGGCCATACGCAACTGACGGGCAAATACCTCACGTTGCTCTTCCCGACGGCTACGATCGTGATAAAGGTCCATACCGACTTCACCTACAGCCACACATTTCTCAGTGTCAAGCCGTTGCTCCACCTCCGCAAGGTCTTCGGGCCATGCGTCAGTGATATCTGTCGGATGAAGACCCATTGCTACCGATGTACACTCAGGATAGCGTCGGTGAAGTTCAAGCAAGGGTCCGATACTATCGTGGTCTGTATTAGGCAACACTATATGGGTCACACCGGCTGCCAGAGCCCGTTCTACGGCTCCGGCGGCATCTTCACCATACTGCCGGCTGTATAGGTGGGTATGGGTATCTATCATTTCTTACGGCCTATGAGTTTCTCAGCCACTTTGCGCAGTGCGTCTTTGGCTTCGTCGCCGAGGGTGGTGTGTTTCAAGGCACTCAGAGCCTTGCTCGAATATGAGGCTACAGCTTTACGACATTCTTCCGACATGCCCATCTTTTCCATCAGACGTGTCACTGTCTTGACACGTAGCTCAGGCTGTTCCATAGCCATAGCGGTAGCAAACAACTGGGCATCATTTCCGCCACGGTTCATTGCCATTACATACAGATAGGTCTTCTTACCGTTGGCTATATCACCGCCTATAGGTTTACCGAAAGTCGAAGCTTCGCCAAAGGTGTCAAGCCAGTCGTCCTGTATCTGGAAGGCAAGGCCTAACATCATACCGAAATCGTACATATAGTTGGCATCACGTTCTGAAGCACCGCCGATAATAGCTCCTATCTTAAGCGATGCGCCCAACAGAGCACCTGTCTTCTGGCCTATCATTTTAATATATTCATCAAGAGTAATATCGGCACGATGCTCAAAGCTAAGATCAAGCTGCTGGCCTTCATATACTTCGATAGCCATGGCGTTAAATACATCAAGCACACGGCGAAGCTGTGCGTCAGGCACTTCGCTTATAAGTTGTGTAGCCAGCGTAAGCATAGTGTCGCCTGAAAGTATAGCTGTGTCTGTGCCGAAGCGTGCATAAACCGAGGCACGGCCACGGCGTGTATCCGACTTATCCATAACATCATCATGCAACAACGTGAAATTATGGAACATCTCGATACCGGCAGCTGCCTTAAGAGCCGGAATATAGCCTCCGCCAAAAGCCTGACAGGCCATCAAGGTCAGCACCGGACGCAGACGCTTACCTCCGGCCGAGAGAGCATATTCTATAGGTTGGTACAGTGCCTGGGGCGCACGGTTGCCCAGAGCGAGGTCTTTAATCACTTTTTCTACCTCAGAAGTATATTCAGATGTAGTCATCATAGTGGTATAGAGTATATGTTGTAGTCAGCCGTCACAGACGGCACAAATTACGCCGTCATCAGCCGGCTCATAGAATATTTGGTTATTATTAGCATCTTAATGCTAATCTATGACACTGTTTGTTGTCAGTCAGCAAAACGGTTATATATTTCTTCAGGCAGATCCTTGCCGTGATCGATACGGAGCACAGTCTGAAATCCCTTTAGAAAACGCTGGTACGTGAGTGTATCTTCTCCGCAGGCTTGGCGCAAGGCGGCAATTTCCTCATCGACCTGGGCAAGATTCATCTGACGTTCGCGTATCTGTGATACATATTCCAGACCTAACTTATAACCCAGGCCCATCGGATCTTCTATACCTGCCATACTGTAAAGACGCATTTTGTCGGCTACGGGCAGACTTTCCGAGTAATTCTCATACTCCTGACTGAAAGCTACCAGTGCAGAATCGCGATAATGCTCATAAACATAAAGCGTAGCTGTAGCCAACGTATCGATATGTACATCTCCTGCCCTTCCTAATGACGCGTCGCAAATAAAACGCGCCACCGAATCCGGACTCACATGTTCCATCATATATGCCATACGTTCCGCGTCAGACATCGCATTGAAATTGACCGGAAGTTGCTCCGCCTTATCGCTGCTACCGCTGCAACCTACACTCACGGCTGCCATCGCCACCGCGCAATACAGTAATAATCTTTTCATAATAGCGCCTGATTAATGCCAATCTCACAAACAGCATACGACCCGGAGCCTTCTGCGCCAAAAAAACGCACATACCCTCCGAAATCATACGCAAAATTACTAAAATTCTCTAAAATCCCCAACACCACCTCTAAAATCCCTTCATCACTTATGACGCTTATTCCCTTACTTCTAATCACCTTGCTTTCTTACCTCATCTTTACCTATACTCTAAAGATAAATCAACGAAACACACATCTAGCGTATCGGGTCTTATCGAGACCTTTCTGACTACTATTCACAAAAAAATTCTCTCACTTCATTGTCATCTGAAAAAAAAATACTAACTTCGCACCGTAAAACCTAACCAACTTCCCGGAGTGGTGCTCGAGTGGCTGAAGAGGCACGCCTGGAAAGCGTGTATACGCCAAA
>CAMWKC010000249.1 GCA_947174735.1 uncultured Porphyromonadaceae bacterium | reverse complement strand
GTGTGCAGGTCTGTCAGTATATTGTTGTAGGTTTCGTTTACCTGAGTTTCCAACAGACTGACACTATCCCCGTCTATAGAAAACTCGTCTATGATATTTTTTGCTGTGTTAAGTAATTTTTCAGAGATTGTGTTAGTCGAGCCGTACTGATTAATGACATTATTTAGATCGGAAATTACGTTCTGATGTGATGCCAGAACTTTTTTAAGTACCATGGAGGTATGTAAAGATCTTTCCCTGTTCTGCTGCAATAGAGTTTCAAATTCGTGAGCTGCCTGTAAATTCCGTTCCTTATATTTTTGTTGGCGTTGATATATTAGGATTGAGACTAAGATTATTACTGTAAGGATGAGTAAGCTGATAATTATTGTTAGACGTAAACGTATAATAGCAGCTGAAGCGTTCATTTCTGCTAAATTTCTTTCCGTTTCCAGATGATTGCTTACAGCTGAAATAAGTCCGTTATGTATACGTTTATGTAAGACATTGTATGAGAGCATATCTATTAGTTTGCTTTCATAAAACGCCTGTTGATAGTTACCTGTGTTACTAAGAATCTGCTGATGTACATAATGACCTTTCAGATTATCGTTAATATCCACATTATCCAATAGTGCCGTGGCTTCTCTGTGTTTTCCGATACCTGTTAAAGCTAAGCTTAGACATAAGGAATCATCTTGTTCGGCAAAAGCACTCTGACATAATTCCTGATACAGAGGCAGGGCTTGGGAAAAATAATCCTGTCTGATATTTGTCAGCGCTATATAACGTAGAGCAGAATAACGCAGATTGTCATCCTGGGTTATAGCCGCTGAATCCAGCATTGCCTGACAAAGTTTCGTAGCCTCATCATAAATATTATTGCTTATACATGCACGTGCAAGGTCCAAGGCAGCATAGTTGATATAAGGCTGACGTCCGCTTTTTCTGATATGATCGTATTCCTGACGGGTGAAATTCAGTTCCTCGACAGCGTTATATGACTCATTGTATATGTCCGCGATACCGCGACATGACATTCCAGCCCAGAAATGGAGTCCCTGCTGTTCGGCAATTTCTTTGGCTTTATAGAAATGACGTATTGCCTCTGTCGGATTGTCGTTCAGGTAAAGTTCACGTCCGCGATAGTAATTAGCCATAAGCAGCCGGATAGGGTTGTCGGTGTGGGTGTAGAATCTGATGGCGTCCGTAATCAGTGAATCCTGCGGTAATTGGCAGTGGCGCTTGTCAAGTACCTGCAGACGTAGTATGGCATACAGGGCTCTGTCGGCTTCGGACATCTCAGCCGGAGTCATGGCTTCAATAATTTTCAGTGCCGAGTCGGGGTACTCGTCCATGACATTTTCAGCCGTGGCAAGCGACCTGCGAATCTCCGTGTTGTGCCGGCAGCTTGTGAAAACTACCGAAATGACGAACAGTATTAACGTAATGGCTGAAAAGACGGTACTTTGTCTGATACTATATGGAGTCACAGCTGACAGAGCGGAGCGTATAAAGGACATGGTCTATAAGAAATCATTATTCATAGAACTAATTCTATACTAAAGAGAAAGGGAGAGAACAGGTAGCGGAGTACCGGTTCTCTCCCTCGTGGGTATGGGGCGGAACGAAAGTGCGTGATTAGCGTTCGTTCTTCTGCATCTGCTCCTTGAGAGCCTGAAGTGCGCCGAGGTCGCCGAGAGTTGTCTTCTCGATCTGCGGAGTCACTACGGCTTCTTCTTCGTTGGCACGACGCGGTGCGCGACGGGTAGCTGCTTTAGCAGCACGGGCCTCAGACTTGCTGGCGTCTTCGGCTATGCGTGAGTGGCTGAGGATAATGCGCTTGCTGTCTTTGTTAAACTCGATAACCTTGAAGTTAAGCTTCTCGTCGAGTTTAGCCTGTGAGCCGTCTTCCTTAACAAGGTGCTTAGGAGTAGCGAAACCTTCTACACCGTACTCAAGCGAGATAACAGCGCCACGGTCCATAAGCTCGGTGATAGTACCTTCGTGGATAGAGCCGACAGTGAAGATTGTCTCGAATACGTCCCAAGGATTGTCTTCAAGCTGCTTGTGACCAAGCGAGAGACGACGGTTGTCCTTATCGATTTCGAGCACAACAACGTCGATATCGTTGCCTACCTGAGTGTACTCAGAGGGGTGCTTGATCTTCTTGGTCCATGAGAGGTCGGAGATGTGGATAAGGCCGTCTACACCTTCCTCAATCTCAACGAATACGCCGAAGTTGGTGAAGTTACGCACTTTGGCGGTGTGGCGTGAACCGATAGCATACTTCTCCTCGATGTTCTCCCACGGGTCTTTCTTAAGCTGCTTGATACCGAGGCTCATCTTGCGTTCGTCGCGGTCGAGAGTAAGGATTACAGCTTCGATTTCGTCGCCTACCTTGAGGAAGTCCTGAGCTGAGCGCAGGTGCTGGCTCCAAGACATCTCCGATACGTGTATCAGACCCTCTACGCCGGGCTGTACCTCTACGAAAGCACCGTAGTCAGCCATAACCACTACGCGGCCGTTGACATGATCGCCAACCTTAATGTCTTCGCTGAGGTTATCCCATGGATGGGGCTGGAGCTGCTTGAGACCGAGAGCGATACGCTTTTTCTCGTCGTCGAAGTCAAGGATAACGACCTTGATGTCCTGGTCAAGCTCGACAACCTCGCGGGGGTCGGAAACACGGCCCCATGACAGGTCTGTAATATGAACCAGACCGTCTACACCGCCGAGGTCGACAAACACACCGTAAGGAGTGATGTTCTTGACCTTGCCTTCGAGCACCTGGCCCTTTTCGAGTTTGGAGATAATCTCACGCTTCTGCTGTTCGAGCTCGGCTTCGATAAGAGCCTTGTGCGAAACAACAACATTCTTATATTCCTGGTTGATTTTAACAACCTTGAATTCCATTGTCTTGTCGACGAATACATCGTAGTCACGGATAGGGCGAACGTCGATCTGCGAACCGGGAAGGAAGGCTTCGATGCCGAATACCTCGACAATCATACCACCCTTGGTGCGGCTCTTGACATAGCCCTTGATGACCTCGTCGTTCTCGAGGGCTTTGTTGACAAGATCCCACGAACGGGTCTGGCAGGCCTTCTTGTGAGAGAGGCGCAGCTGGCCGTTCTTGTCCTCGAGTGTCTCGATGAATACCTCTACCGGGTCACCGACCTTGAGGTCGGAATTGTAGCGGAATTCACTGACAGGAATGATGGCGTCCGATTTCATGCCTATATCGACACGAACTTCGCGTTTTGTGATAGCTTTCACTACGCCAGTCACTACTTCATTGTCTTTTGCTGTGTTAAGAGTGGCGTCGTAGGCAGCTGTAGCCTCCTGACGGCTCTTCGAGCCAGCGGTTTCGCCATTTGCATAGGCGTCCCAATCGAAGTCAGCGATTGGGCTTTGAACTTTGTCAGTCATTAAAAAAGGGTTAGAAAATATGGTTTGGTAAATCTCTCTCCGTGTGTGCGGAGACACAACGGCACCGCAAAGTTACTTATTTTTTCGGACTTTAAGCCACCGTGTTACATTTTTTAATGTTTTTTTTGACCTTCGGTATGCTTTTTTGTCGTCAGACGGCTTCGTTGTGTCGTTTCAGAGCGATAACATCGACTGTTCGGCAGCTAAATCAGCCAGATAATCGGTGCGGTCCTGATCAACCTGACGGTCGAATTCGGCAGCATATTCGTGTATGAGAGCCGTGCGGTCACGCCACCACTGTCCGAAGCGGTCGGCTATCCAGTTCAGCTCGGCCGCCTCATAGTTGTCGTAGGCCTTATCAAGTTTGGCTTCCACATCAGCCGGATTGTCAAGAGTCAGTACATGGTCCAATACGCTGCGCGGCATTATC
>CAMWKC010000248.1 GCA_947174735.1 uncultured Porphyromonadaceae bacterium | reverse complement strand
ATATATTGTTTTGTATTTGTCAAGGGTATTCATATTCTTCACATAATATAATTCTATGCCATAACCTCGGACATCCTGACGGTTACGTTATTTCAACGTCCACATCAGAGTATTTGGTTGCATTGTCAACCAGATTGTTTGTATCTTTATGTCTGATGTAGATGCTTAAGCTCTTACGGCACGAAAAAGCTGACGATATATTTAACAGATAGTCGCTAACAATGACTATCAATCATTGCCATCTCCCGCTTTGGAAGGGATAAAAGAGTGGATTTGGCTGTTCAGACTAAAAGATGTAAATTTGTGGAGGAGTTGCGCGCAGTATTCCCCGGGATTCTCCGGTCGGTCGTAAGCGGCTTCCGCAAAAGAGGATATGAGAAGAGATGTTAACAGGTACATACGTTTTGACTGGGCTATGAAACGTATGCTTCGCGATAAGGCGAACTATAAGGTGCTCGAAGGTCTTCTGACCTCACTGTTGAGTAAGGAAATACGTATAAAGGCACTGCTTGAGAGCGAGAGTAACCGTCAGTATGACGAAAACAAGCAGAACAGGGTGGATATATTAGCTGAGAACCGTGAGGGTGAGAAGATACTCATCGAGATTCAGAACGAGACGGAGGATTCGTACTTCCACCGTATGCTGTTCGGCACTTCGCGTCTTGTGAGCGAGTATCTGCGCAAAGGACAGGATTACGGGAAGGCGGTCAAGGTGTACAGTGTGAACATAGTGTATTTTGACCTCGGCACGGGTGACGACGATGTGTATGTGGGCACTACGGAATTCCGGGGGCTTCACACCGGCACACTGTTGGAACTTCCTAAGTCATGGGCTGAGAAATACAATGCTTCCAAGGTACACGATATATTTCCGGAGTATTATGTGCTGCGTGTCAATAATTTCGATCGCTGGTCACGCACACCGCTCGACCAGTGGATGTATTTCCTCTCAACGGGCACCATACCCGATGATGCCACAGCTCCGGGTCTTGATACAGCCCGCGAACTTATGCGTGTCGACTCGCTTTCTCCCGCACAACGCAATGATTATTATGCCTATCTTGACTCAATGGTGAGTGCACGCAGTATGATGGAAACAGCTCATAATGAAGGTCGGTGGGAAGGTATACAAAAAGGTATACAAATCGGAATGGAGAAAGCACGAATTGAAATGGCTATAAATCTCAAGAAGGCCGGAGTACCACTTGCGACTATAGTCGCTACAACAGGCCTATCTCCCGAAGAAATTGAACGATTCTGATTTTGATAAACAAATTTAATAAATATACTAAAATATCCTAATCACCGAAATTATACTGAATTCGATGATTAGGATATTTTTAAGCTTAAACGGTCAATAAATATACAAGTGAAAAACAATCAAGAAGCAAACACTGGCTGAATTGTCTTTTATTTAGAGACGTTGGCGAAGTGAGGGTCGTTGGCAAGTAGCCACTGGGCAATCTGGACAGCATTGAGGGCCGCACCTTTCTTTATCTGGTCGCTGACGGTCCAGAAGGATAGACCACAATCATCACTGATGTCCTTGCGCAGACGGCCTACGTAGACAGGGTCGGTCCCGGCTTTATGCAGAGGCATGGGGTAGAGCTTGTCGGCAGGGCAGTCTTCAAGAATTACACCGGGAGCTGATTCGAAGGCAGTACGTGCTTCATCGATGCTGACAGGGCGTTCGGTTTCGAGCCATATAGCTTCGCTATGCGCACGCAATACGGGGACACGCACACAGGTAGCTGAAACACGTATTTTGTCAGAGTGCATTATCTTACGTGTCTCGTTGAACATCTTCATTTCCTCTTTGGTATAGTCGTTATCGGTGAAAACGTCTACATGAGGAATAACATTGTAGGCTAACTGATAAGCGAATTTTTCGACTTTCGGTTCCTTACCTTCTGCAATCTCAGTGTATTGATTTACCAGTTCGTCCATAGCTGAAGCACCGGCACCGCTGGCAGCCTGATAGGTGGCCACATGCACACGTGTTATAGGCGAAATATCATTTATAGGCTTAAGAGCTACAACCATCTGTATAGTGGTACAGTTAGGATTACCTATGATATTGCGCGGACGGTCAAGAGCATCGGCAGCATTAACCTCAGGTACTACCAAAGGCACATCACTATCCATGCGGAAAGCGCTGCTATTATCAATCATTACCGCACCGTGACGTGTAATTACATCAGCATACTGACGTGATGTACCTGCACCGGCAGAAGTAAAAGCTATATCAATACCGGAAAAGTCAGACTCCGGGGTCAGTTCCTCAACAGTAATCTCCTTACCACCGAAAGTATAAACCGACCCTGCGCTACGTTTCGAGCCGAACAGACGTAACGAAGAAACGGGGAAATTCTGTTCAGCCAGTACCTTCAGCAGTTCCTGACCTACGGCACCACTGGCACCTACTATAGCAATATTCATATTATTGTTTGCCCGAAGTTGATACATTACGGTTTATTTTCTTCACAAGCCCCTGAAGCACATTGCCGGGACCGAGTTCGATAAACTCATCGGCACCGTCAGCAATCATAGCCTCGACGTCCTGTGTCCAGCGTACAGCACCGGTAAGCTGTTTAATGAGATTAGCCTTGATTTCAGCAGGGTCGGTATGAGGTTTACCGTCCACATTCTGATATACGGGGCATATCGGAGTATTAAATTCCGCAGCCTCGATAGCAGCAGCTAATTCCTCCTGTGCAGGCATCATCAGAGGGCTATGGAAAGCACCGCCTACTTTGAGGGGCAACGCACGCTTGGCACCGGCGGCCTTAAGAGCTTCGCAAGCTTTAGCCACACCCTCCATACTGCCGGAAATAACAATCTGACCCGGGCAGTTGAAGTTGGCCGGAACAACGACATCGTCAATTGCGGCACATACCTCCTCGACTTTCTCATCGGGCAGACCGATTATAGCAGCCATTGTTGAAGGTTGTGCCTCACAAGCTTTCTGCATGGCGTGAGCACGGGCAGATACAAGTTTCAGACCCTCTTCGAACGACAGAGCGCCTGCAGCGACAAGAGCCGAAAACTCACCGAGACTGTGGCCGGCTACCATGTCGGGTTTGAATTCATCGCCCAGACTTTTGGCAAGAATGACACTGTTGAGGAACACAGCAGGCTGGGTGACCTTGGTCTGTTTCAGGTCATCCTCCGTGCCCTCGAACATAAGGTCGGTTATGCGGAATCCTAAGATGTCGTTAGCTTTTTCGAACAGTTCGCGGGCAGTTGCATCGTTATCATACAACTCTTTGCCCATGCCAACATACTGGGCACCCTGGCCCGGAAAAACGTATGCCTTCATTTTTGCTGATAAATAGATGAATAACGTATAATATGGGACACCAATTTCATAGCAACATCTCATTCCGAGATGCAGAAACAGATGTCACACGGGGACAAAATTACTAAAAAAAGCTCATATCACCGAATGTTGGCTATGCTGATAATGTCAGCGAAGACACCGGCAGCCGTTACTTCGGCACCTGCTCCGTAGCCTTTTATAATCATGGGATACTCTTTATAGCGGTCGGTTGTGATGAGTATTACGTTGTTGCTACCTTCGAGATTATAGAACGGATGATTCGGTCCTACCGACTGTAGCTCCACACAAGCTTCTCCACGGTCGAGCACAGCCACAAAGCGCAGACGTTCGCCACGTTCTTCGGCAGCGGTAAGCATACGCTCGAAATCTTCGTCAATATCTTTCAATGCTTCCATAAAGGCTATCGGCTCGGCTTCAAACAGTGTCTCAGGAATAAAAAGATGTTTTTTAACTTCCTCACGACTGAGTTCATATCCGGCTTCACGGGCCAGGATGACAAGTTTGCGTACTACATCCGTACCTGACA